>CAYTJI010000033.1:0-5989 GCA_964438065.1 uncultured Desulfobacteraceae bacterium
AACGAAAAACATCGTCGGGGGGTAACCAAACGAATGCGGCAACAGGTGATTCCCGCAAATGAATAAGCCCGCAGCGGTATTTTTCAATTTATCCCGTTTCCAAGCCAGATCATTATAGGCGGCCGGCTGCGTTTTTCCCTTGACAAAAACAGGGTTACTAGGTAAGAACGCAACAAAAAATAACAGGGGTTGATCTTCCATTCAGGGACTGAAAACAGACCATGCCCTGAATCCGGCGCCGGGATTCAGATCAGGCGAACGACTTGGTAAAACAAATTTTCCCGTGCCGGACAAGACATGCCCGACTACGGAAGACCGCCTGATTCCGCCCTCGGACAAACTCATCACGCCATAGTACGAGGCCTTTAAATAATGACCGTTTTGTGCCAAATCAAGTCGAAGATTCCGGACTATATGCCGGGATGAGGCTGACGGGAAGGGGAACATCAGGAAATTGTCTTTCAGCGATCCCCATGAATCACAAATGAATGATTGATCCGCATTGGGTCACAAACCCAAAGAACACAGAGGCGAAATCCCATGAAAAATTCAGGAAAATCCTCAGAAAGACCTTCTATCAGTCTGGTTGAAGCCATACCCGCTCTGGAAAGGTATGCGTCGAGAGGAGGATGGCTCTGCTTCCTTGCCGGTTTCATTGGGGCTTTGATTCTTGGATGGTACATTTTCCCCATGTTGCTGTATTCCAGTCAGCCACAGCCCATGAACTTCAATCATGCGCTGCATCTGAGCGAAGACATCGGCATTGAGGGCGATACCCCTACGGAGAGATGTTTGTATTGTCATGAGTTCCGATCCGATGGGACATTTGCGGGTATCCCCCGTCTTTCAAAATGCACAGAATGCCATGATGACCCGGAATCGCCTCTGGGAGAATCAGACGCGGAAGCAACCTTCCTAACCGAGTATGTCGCCACTGGGAAGGAAATACCTTGGTTTTCTTATTATAAACAACCAAACTGCGTATATTTTTCTCATATTGCTCATGTCAAAATGGGACATCTGGAATGCGCCACGTGTCATGGTACGCACGGCGAAAGCGAAGATCTGCCGGCATACCGCTCCAATGTAATTACCGGTTATTCCATCAATATATGGGGGAAACGGATTTCCGGATTAAAAGATCATACCTGGGACCGGATGAAAATGGACGATTGTGCAGAATGTCATAGCAAAATGGGTCATGAAGAAAACAACGCCTGTTTTGTCTGCCACAAATAAGGGGAAGATGACTATGGGAGTTACCAGAAGAAACTTCATTAAATTTGCCGCTGGTGGAGTCGCAGGCATCGGCCTGACACCGATTCCCTACAAACTCATGGACGATGTCGCCATCTGGACTCAGAACTGGCCGTGGGTGCCTGTTCCCCCAACCGGTGAATTTGACGAGGTAAAATCCGTATGCACGCTGTGCCCCGGGGGCTGCGGCATCCAGGTTAGAAAAGTAGATGAAAGGGTGGTCAAGATAGAAGGCCGCACTGACTATCCCGTTAATCCCGGCGGCATCTGTCCTATAGGGATGGGCGGACTTCAACTGCTTTACGACAAAGACCTCCGATTCACCGGCCCGATGAAACGGGTCGGCCTCAGAGGTTCGGGAAAATTCCAGGATATCTCATGGGAAACCGCCTTGAAGGTGGTCTCCGACAGGATTCACGCGCTGCGACAAAAAGGCAGGCCGGAAGCCTTGGCGGTCATTGACGGTAATCCAAAAGGTTCCACCATGTCCGCCATGATTGAGCGCCTGACAACGGCCGTCGGGAGTCCCAATTATGTGAGGATGCCCGATCTGGAAGATACCTACTGGATGGGAAATATCCTGATGCAGGGAAATGAAGGCCCCATGGCCTACGATCTTGAGAACGCCGACTATATCCTGAGCTTTGGAAGCGGTCTGCTCGAGGGATGGGGGGCGCCCGGCAGGGTTCTCAACGCCTGGAGTCTGCTTCGAGAAAAGGCCGCCAAAGGAAAAGCGAAAGTTGTTCAGGTCGAATCAAGGTCATCCAACACCGCATCCAAGGCGGATCAATGGGTGGCCTCCAGGCCCGGCACGGATGCCGCGCTGGCTCTTGGCCTGGCGCATGTTATCATCAACAGCCGAATTTACAACCGTAATTTTGTCGAGAACCACACGTTTGGGTTTGATAAATTCAAGGCCCTTGTTCTCGACGGATATTCTCCTGAGACCGTCTCCGGTCTCACCGGCGTTCCTGCTGAGACCATTCGCGCACTGGCCAAAGAGTTTATCGGCGCAAAGGCACCTTTGGCCGTTTATGGTAAAGGAAAAGGAACGCTGAATGGAAGCCTCTATGAATTCATGGCCGTTCAGAGCCTCAATGCCCTTGCCGGCAATATCAACAGACCTGGTGGAATTATCATCTCCGATCCATTGCCACTCGCCCCGCTTCCGGATCTGACGCTGGATGCGATTGCTCAGAAAGGACTCAAGAAACCCCGTCTTGATCAGGCCGGAACCCGGAAATATCCTGTTGCCGAAAGCCTTGCTGCGAATCTGATGGATGTAATCAATCGTGGACATGCATCTCCGGTGGACACATTAATTGTCTTTTCCGCAAACCCGGCGCATACGCTTCCCAACAGCAGGGTTGTCAGAAAAGCGCTGGAGAAAATTCCTTTTATTGTAAGCTTTTCGGCTTATCGGGATGAAACCTCCAATATGGCCGATATTATCCTGCCCGACCACATATATCTTGAAAAAACAGAGGACGTCGTATGCCCTCCAGGGTTGCAGTATCCGTTGTTCGGTCTCACAAAACCTGTTGTCAGCCCTGTGTATAATACCAGACATTCCGGAGACATAATCATCCGGCTGGCCGCACGGATCAGCCCTTCGACAGGATCCGCTTTTCCATGGAAAAATTATGAAGAGGTCCTCAGGACGAGAGCAAAGGGGCTGTTTGAATCCGGCGAGGGCCTTGTAACCTATGACAAATCCAGGCCTGCATGGAAGTGGCACCAGCACCTGGTGCGCGACTTCAGCACGTTCAGCGACATGTGGGAAAAAATAAAATCCGGGGGTCTCTGGTATCGCCCTGTTCAGCCATGCGGCAACCGGGAAAGAGTTTTTCACACACCGACCAACAAATTCGAATTTTTCTGTACCCAGATTGAGCTGGCTGTGAATGAATCCGCTCAAAAGACCTCCTTGACAACAGCCCTTAAGGATTTGGGGATTGGGGTAAAAGGCGAAGAGGCCTTTATGCCCCATTATGAAAAAATGAATTCCGGTACGGCCGGTTACCCGCTCACATTGGTACCCTATGAAATAATCAACCTGGCCAGCGGCAACGTGCCGAGCCCCCCATTCCTTTACAAAACAATCTTTGACGATCAGCTTTTGGGCAACGATTCCTTTGTCGCCGTCAATCCGGAAACCGCATCGGAATACCGCCTTGAACAGGGCGATCCCATTGTCATCGAATCGCCTGCCGGCGCGATCACCGCGCGTGTGAATCTCTCTCAAGGCGCCATGCCCGGGATTGTATATATGCCCATGGGTTTCGGGCACACGGCCTATGACGAATTTATCCGGGGAAAGGGCGTCAACCCCAATGACATTATAGATGCAGGGAAAGATCCTTTGAGCGGGCAACCGGCCTGGTGGGCGACTCCGGTGAAAATAACCAAGGTTTGAATGAGGTAGATCATGAAAAAAACTCATGACCACGGAAAACATAAATACGGCATGGTCATCAATCTGGATAAATGCACGGGTTGCGGGACATGTATGGTCGCGTGCGCAGCCGAAAACAATGTTTCCGTCAGGCCCGATGAATCCGACAAACTGCGTGCCATAACCTGGATGCAGCTTTTCAAGGCTACCAACGGCAAGAAATTTCCCGAAACAGAGGTGGTCTATTTCCCGAGACCGTGCATGCACTGCGACGAAGACGGCCATGGCGGGCATCATCCATCATGCGTTTCGGTCTGTGTCGCTACCGCAACACGAATCGACCATAACACCGGGATCGTCAGTCAGGTTTATACCCGCTGCATCGGGTGCCGGTACTGCCAGGCAGCCTGCCCATACAAGGCCCGCTATTTCAACTGGTGGGACGGGTATTTTCCAAAAGGAAAAGGGCTCGAACGGTATCTCTCGCCGGAGGTCTCCCCACGAATGAGGGGTGTCGTGGAGAAATGCACATTTTGCCACCATCGGCTCATGCGTGCCAAAAACCAGGCCTACGCGGAAGGCCGACGAGAGATTGAGGAACACGAGTACGTCACAGCCTGTGCCGAGGCCTGTCCCGCTCAGGCCATTACATTCGGAGACCTCAACAACCCGGAACATGAGGTCTCAAAGCTGATCCAGAGCCCCCATGCCTTTCGGCTTCTGGAGCGTTTAAATACGAAACCAAAGGTCTACTATCTGTCCTCAAGAGACTGGGTTCGAAAAATCGCCGACAACCCGATCGATGAATTTACGCCCGTTTCGCACGCAGACTGAACTCATGTCTGAGATTCTGATTTTTGTATCAGGAGGTTAAGTTTATGGATTCACCATCGTTGCCGGAAGGCCCAAAAAGATGTTCGCCCGGTGTTTTTTTTCTGTGGTTGCTCCCGTGGCTGGTCATAATGGCCTGGGGTGGGCTCGCCGCAGGGCTGTGCCTTGTGAAAGGCCTGAATCAAACCAACATGAGCAATGTGTTCGCCTTTGCCCTCTGGATCATCTTTGATCTGGGTGTCATTGCCCTGGGGGCGGGGGCCTTTTTTACCGGGTTTCTCACCTATGTAATTGGGAAAAAGGAACTGAAAAATATCATCAATGCCGCGGTAATCATCGGTTTTATCTGCTATTCAGGCGCAACGGCCATGCTGGGAATCGACATCGGGCAACCCATCCGGGGATGGTTCATATTCTGGCACGCCAACATCCATTCCATGTTGGTCGAGGTGTCTTTCTGCATCACTTGCTATCTGGGTGTTCTCATCGTTGAATTTGTCCCGATCATTTTGGAAAACCGACGGCTGGACAAGATCAAGGAACTCCACATCTTTGGACACAACCTGCACCATGTCATGGGGGTCATTGCCGCCACGGGGACATTCCTTTCCTTTTTCCACCAGGGATCACTGGGCGGCATGTTCGGCGTTCTATATGGAAGGCCGTTTGCGGCAAGAGGGGGCTTTTATATCTGGCCCTGGACGTTCTTTCTTTTTATCCTTTCCGCCATTGCTGCAGGCCCATGTTTCACCATCCTGTGCACCAAACTGACGGAGCTGCTTTCCAGAAAAAAGCTGGTCCCGGACAATGCCGTGCAGCTGCTTGCAAAAATTTCCGGCTGGCTGCTGTCCCTTTACATGGTCCTCAAGATTGCAGATACCCTGGGATGGATCTACGATGTAGCGCCCAGGGCCGGACTGAACTTCATGGATTTCTATCGGGAGGGTCCGTACGGCGTTTGGATGCTGATATTAGAAATCGCCGTCTGCGGGATTATTCCGGCCATTATCCTGATTACACCCAGGTTAAGACAGCAGCAGGGCTGGCTGATCTTCGCCTGTCTGCTTAACTGTACAGGAATTATATTGAATCGTTTTTCATTTATTATTGTGACGCTTGCCATCCCGGTGATGCCTTTTGACAGATTCTGGAGCTATCTGCCCACATGGCAGGAATGGGGCGTCGGGCTGGCGCTTGTTGCGTACGGGTTTATTGTATTTTCCCTTTCCTACAGATACTTGCCCGTCTTCCCGAAAGAGATTGAATTAAATCCGGTTGCCGAATAAAGGAGGAAAAATGACGCCATTTAGTTTTGAATGGGCCTGGGACATCCAGCATATCATATTTTTTGGCCTGTTATATACCGCCCTATCCATTGTCGCCTGCTGTGTGGCTGTTGCAGCGTTCAAGACCGTGATCCAACTTCTCGGATTTGTTAGAGAAAGACATTTCTAAGACAGATCAGTCCGGGGCAGTAAAACTGTACCCGGACTGACCCCCTTCCCA
>CAYTJI010000033.1:6089-10362 GCA_964438065.1 uncultured Desulfobacteraceae bacterium
CTAAGACAGATCAGTCCGGGGCAGTAAAACTGTACCCGGACTGACCCCCTTCCCAGCACAAGGTTCCCACACATGCGACTTCATGAAATCGCGCCATTATCGTCCGGTTCGACGGGCGCGAAATATGCTGCTGCCATAGTGCTTCTGCAGGTCAGGGAATACATATCCTGCAGATTTCCTCCTGCTGTTCCTTTTCCAGATAGGGATGCATCGGCAGGCTGAAAATCCTGGAAGAACACGTTTCGGAGACAGGAAACATCCCCTCAGCATACCCTAAATGATCAAACGCCGTCTGAAGATGCAACGGTTTGGGATAGTAAACAGCCGTCGGAATGTCCGCCTCTTTAAGCCTGTCCTGCATGACTGATCTTTCGGCACTGTCCGGCGCCAGCACAGAATATTGAGCCCATGCGGAAATACAGTCAGATGGAATCTGTGGTGCCTGAATCCGATCGCTTGTTTCAAAATATCTTGAGTAGTATTGCGCTGCTTCCTGCCGAAGGCTGATCTCCTCCGGAAAAATTTCAAACTTGGCGAGCAGGATGGCCGCCTGAAGGGTGTCCAGCCTTCCATTTATCCCAATACGCACATTCTCATACTTGTTGCCGCCCTGCCCGTGAACCCGAAGGGAACGCATGCGTTCGTCGAGTTCATCATTGTCGGTGAAACACATGCCGCCGTCACCGTAGCAGCCCAGAGGTTTAGCAGGAAAAAATGACGTGCAGGCGATATCTCCGAACGATCCCGCCTTTTTCCCCCTGAACTCCCCGCCAAAAGACTGTGCCGCATCCTCGATGAGAAACAGCCCATATTCCCCGGCAATGTCTTCTATCCGATCATAATCCGCGGGGAGACCAAACAGATCGACGGCAATAATGCCCTTCGGCTTTAGGGATGAGCCACACACACCGGTAGGGTTCGCGTGTCCCGGAGCATCCCGGAACATATAGGTCTTTACGGTTTCCGCCAGTTTCCGGGGATCCATGTTGAACGTATCAGGATCAATATCCACAAAGACCGGGGTAGCACCCAGCAGACTGATGACCTCCGCCGTTGCGATAAAGGTAAAAGGTGTCGTAAATACCGCATCTCCCGGCCCGACATTACATGCCATCAGGGCCAGCATCAGGGCATCGGTCCCGGACGCACAGCCAACGGCATGCTTTGTGCCCACATATTCGGCAAGCTTCTGTTCCAGGACCATCACCTCAGGCCCCATGATGTACTTTCCATGATCCAGAACAGCCGTGATGTTTCTCTCTATTCTGTCCCGGATTCTCTTTTGTTGAGCAGATAGATCAATAAATTGCATACTGTCCTTTCAGTTTTGATGGTTTCGCAAAGACCCCTGGTCCATATTTCATTCAGACGCAGGGATGGACGCCAGATAGTGCCCATCCATAAATGAAATTCGGGCACGGGTGAGTTTCCGATCCGGAAATGCGAATTTTGCGCAAGGCCAAGGAAATCAATGGATTATGCGGAGACAAGCCCATCAACTGGCCTGAAATCAAGAGAGACCGGGCGAAGACACAGGAGCATTCTTTCCTCAGAAGCCGACTTTCCCCCTATTGTACAGATACCGCCCATCCCGCCTGCAGGGGTTCACAGGAACATCTTTCAGTATCCCGCTCTCTACAAGACATTCCAGGGAATCGGGAGGATGACCGAACCGGGCCCGGTACATCGTGATGCCACGCTCCAGCTTCAGGACCCCCTTCAAGGCCTCGATTCTCCGTTTGATCTCCGTTTTTGCTGACTCTTTGCCGGCAGTATCAAGCATCGTCTCAAGGAATGCAATGGACGCCTTTGTCTGACCTCCCTGCTGAGACAGCCTGGCTCCCAGAAGTCCGAGAAGCGGGGGAGCGTTAGGGATCTCAGCTGTCTGCATAAGGACTCGGGATGCGGAAAGATTGTCTTTCAAAAAATAAAAGTAGTCGAAACCGATAAAAAAACCCGGCTGCCAGTCCCAGTCACGGTGTTTTCTGAATAACTCGAGGGTCGTAATGGCTTTTTTGACCCAGATCCCTTTCCACCATGGTTCAATGCCCTGGACCAGATAACAAGTCTGAAAAAAACGGGGATCGAGCGTGGCCGATTGTCTGAACAGGATAGAGACCGCCTTCTTGCACGTGTCCGGGGTGGAATAACGTCCCCCCAGATATACACTTGCCTTCAATACAAGATAATCAGCCAGCAGGGACCGGAATTCACCGCTCAAAATCTCAAGGACTTGAGGCCTGACCTGTAACGCGGAAATCACCTGAGTGGGATCCAGCCTGTCCCGGGACCTTTGCACTGACAGGGCGCTGCCCGCATAAATCGCTATCGCAACAACAAGAAGGCAGAGACAAATTTTTGAATCCTTCGTGTTCAGCATATGTCCTTCTGTCTGAAGACCATGAGCGTCAAAAGGATTAAAATAAACGAATAACCAAAGCCGTATACACCGGTCCATAGGAGATAGGTCACATCCTGTGGTAGTCCATAGGCAAGGGTGGCTTTAATATCAAAGGCGGCAAGATTGGGGAAAAACCACGATATCCCTTTCATCAGGATCACATAAAACCGACTCGGTGTGATAAATTCCCCTTTAACCAGAACTTTTACAATCGTCTCAATGCTGTTGCCGATAAAATACACACAGAATGTGAACAGCATGGCCAGGTACATGCTGGAAGAGATGATCGTAAAAAAAAAGGCGATGGAAAGCACGACAAGCAGAGACAGGAAATGGAAAAAAAGCGTTGTCATCAGGATGGGCCAGGAAAAATTCCGGGGAAGAGCCGAACCCTCCAGAAGTAAACTCCCCACACCAAACGAAACCAGGGCCAGAGCGCCCAATATGGCCATGACAACAAGAAGAATGAGGGTGAGGCCCCCGAACTTACCGATAATATATTGACTGCGGGTGACTGGTCGGCTGATAACCATATACACGGTCTTGTTGTGTATGTCCTGGCTCAGCATACCGATACCCAGAAAAAAAATTACGGACAGGCCGGCCAGGGAAAGGGCCGCAAAGCCGATATCAATCATCACCTTGCCCACATCCAGAGAGAACAGATTCGTAATGACCACATCCGCAGCAAAAAGCAGCACAGACAGAATCGTGATGCCGAAAAGCACCCGGCTTCTGATTCCGTCCTTAAAGGTCACCTTCATGATCAGCCAGATATAGCGCATGTTGCCTACTCTTGAGACCGTTCAGTAATTTCGTTTACAAAGGCCGCTTCAAGGGTATCAAAATTCCTTTGAAACCCCATGATATCCCCGCAGTAAAGCATTTTTCCCAGATGAATGATTCCGATTCGATCACACAGCATTTCCACATCATTCAGAATGTGTGTGCTGAAAAAAACCGTTTTTTCCATTTTCTTGAATTCCAGTATCAATCGCGAGACAAGACCTCTTCCCAGCGGGTCGAGCCCGCTCATGGGCTCATCAAGAATAAGGATTTCAGGATCATGGATCATCGCAAGACCCAGCGCAATCCGCTGTTTCATGCCTTTGGAAAAGGTACGCACCGGCCGGTCGATAAAGGCAAGCAGCTCCAACTTGTCCAGAATGGTTTGTGTCTGCACCTTGAGTTCTCCCCGGTCCATCCCGGAAGTAAGTCCGCCGAATTCAAGGAGTTCCCTTGGTGTCAATTGTTCATAAAAATGAGGCTGCTCGGGCATGTAACCGATATGCCGCCGGCTTGCAGGTTCTGAGGTAGGTTCGCCCTTGATCAGGACCTTTCCCGTATCCGGACGAATAAAATCGAGTGCGATGTTAATAGATGTGCTTTTTCCGGCCCCGTTCGGACCCAGGAAACCAAAAATCTCCCCCTTTTCTATTTCCAGCGTGAGATCCTGAAGCACGGTCTGACGTTTAAAACCGTATTTGAAGCTTTTGGTCAGACGGTCAAAAACGATTTCTCCCATCTCGTGCACCAACCTTTGGCGGATTCAAAAAAACCAATATCTTATACATGGACAATAGAGAATTTTCAAGCCACAAAAAAACCAAACCAGAAAGAAAAGGCCTCCAACATGACCACAGAGAGTCATGTTGGGAGGCCCTTTGGTTACACAGTGTGGTTTCCTTTCAGCACGGCTTCAGCCACTACTGAAGGATACGCCAGCTCGCATCCGGAGCACCACCGCCATTCTTCATGGCGCCGGCAGCAGTCTGAAAATCGACCCCTGTCGCACTTATCGCGGGAGGCACGACTGCCTGGAAGGCTCCGCCGGCAATACGGTTGGTCAGGTCATAGCCTTTCCAATCATCA
>CAYTJI010000034.1:0-10327 GCA_964438065.1 uncultured Desulfobacteraceae bacterium
CCCGCAAAGGGCTCACGCAAAAATTCGCATTTCCGGATCGGAAACTCACCCGTGCCCCGAATTTTATTTATGGATGGACACTAAGTAGGTCCGTCCGGCTTCTTTCGCCAGGAAGAATGCGCGGAAATTTCCGGGTGAATTTCATTGATGGAGACTGTTGAAGGATATCCCATTATGCGCCGGTCCAAATCATCGAATCCCCGCACGGCGGGACACGTTCGATATTGAGCGAATGCAGAAGGGAGTATTTCCTAGGGTCTCCCGTTAAAGAGGCTTCGCATGGGTACTTTTAAAAGAAGTGAGGCAAGGCAGAGAAGAAAGAAACGGGTGCGCAAGAAGGTCCGTGGAGTCCCGGAAAGGCCCCGGCTGTGCGTGTTCAGAACCTCCAGGCATATCTACGCGCAGATTATCGACGATACCACGGGACGGACTCTTGCCGCGGTTTCCTCACTTTCAAAAAATCTGCGGGAAAATATCTCTGGTAAAACCGGAAATAAGGAAGGCGCGGCTCTGGTCGGCGCTCAAATAGCGGAACAGGCGATCAAGAACGGGATTCGAAAAGTTGTGTTCGATCGAAACGGATTTTTGTATCACGGCCGCGTGAAGGCACTTTCCGAAGCGGCACGAGAACATGGGCTGGAGTTTTGAGTTCATCGAACGGACGGCTGCTACGCCTGTAACCGGGGTTTTGCAAAAACAGGCATGCACCATTACAACATACCGAATTACAGGGGAGATTGATATTGTTCAAGGAAGAGGATGAAGCCCAGTTTATTGAAAAAGTAGTCCATATAAACCGGGTAGCAAAGGTTGTCAAAGGCGGTCGGAAATTCAGTTTCAGTGCGATCGTTGTCGTGGGGGACGGAAAAGGAACCGTAGGCTATGGGCTGGGTAAGGCCAACCAGGTTCCGGAGGCCATCAGAAAAGGGATCGAAAAGGCTAAAAACGACATGAAATTTGTCCATATGAACGAAACATCCATCCCTTATCAGGTAATCGGAAAATGGGGAGCAGGATCGGTCCTGCTGAAGCCGGCAGGTCCCGGCACCGGTTTGATTGCAGGAGGCGCTGTGCGCGCAGTCCTGGAAGCGGCCGGGGTGCAGAATATACTTACCAAATGCCTCGGATCACATAATCCTCATAATCTTGTTCGAGCAACAATTACCGGGCTGAGGTCGCTGAGAAACCCTGAAGAAATCGCCCATCGCCGCGGCAAAACGCTTGAAGAACTGACCAATTGATCCTTGAATCAGATAGGGTAGTTGACCATGGCTGACACAATCAAAGTCACTCTTGTGAAAAGCCCAATCGGCAGTCACAAGAAAATTGCTGAAACTTTAAGAGGTCTGGGCCTTTCAAAGTTGAATAAAACCGTTGAACTGAAAAACACGGCTGCCATAAGAGGCATGATCCGCAAGGTCTCGTTTCTTGTCAAAATTGGCTGACGTATTGCAGGGAAAATCGCCATGAAAATTCATGAACTGTCACCCCCTGAGGGCGCAAGAAAAAAAAGGAAGAGAATTGGGAGAGGGCCGGGCTCCGGACACGGAAAGACAGCATGCCGGGGGCATAAAGGGCAGAAAACCCGCTCGGGTGGAGGACCCCGACCCGGGTTCGAGGGAGGACAGATGCCCTTGCAAAGACGACTGCCCAAACGGGGGTTTACCAATATATTCAGGAAATCGTATCGTATTATCAACGTCAAAGATCTCAACCGGTTCGAGGCGAAGAGCAATCTGGACACAAAAGCCCTGAAAGAGGCCGGTCTGGTCAAAAAAGGAAACGACCGGGTGAAAATTCTCGGCTCCGGGGAAATCAGTCATCCTCTCTTTATCAAAGCCCATAAAGTCAGCAGAACGGCTAGAGAAAAAATTGAAAGTGCGGGCGGAAAGATTGAAATTGTCGCATAAGCCACTTTTGGAAGGTTATTCACATTGATCGGCGGCTTCGAAAATATTTCCAAGATTCCGGAACTTCGGAAAAAGATTCTGTTCACCTTGATGATGCTGGCCGTCTACCGTATCGGCTGTCATATTCCCACGCCAGGTGTGGACGGTTCGGCCCTGAGCGCCTTTTTCAATGCCAGACAGGGAACCCTTTTCGGGCTGTTTGACATGTTTTCCGGTGGAGCACTCAAGAAAATGTCCGTAATGGCCCTGGGCATCATGCCGTACATAAGTGCGTCGATTATTCTCGAACTGATGACGGTAGTGGTTCCACGCCTCGAAAGGCTGAGAAAAGAGGGCGAACAGGGCCAGAAAAAAATCACGGAATATACGCGTTATGGAACGGTTTTCCTGAGTATGATCCAGGGGTTTGGCATTGCTGTCGGCCTTGAGAACATGACCAGTCCGGGAGGCGTGCTGGTTGTGCCCGCACCAGGGATGAGTTTTAAAATTCTGACCATGATTACTTTGACGGCCGGAACTTCCTTTCTGATGTGGCTGGGGGAACAGGTGACGGAAAGAGGAATCGGCAACGGGATTTCTCTTATCATTTTCTCCGGCATCGTGGCCGGCTTTCCCATTGCGGTTGGCAACACTTTCCGGTTGATGAGCACGGGTGAAATTACGGCCTTTTTCATGGCAATGGTTGTCGCCCTCATGCTCGCTGTCGTAGGAGTAATCGTATTCGTCGAAAGAGGTCAGCGCAGGATTCCCGTTCAATATGCAAAAAGAGTTGTGGGCCGCAAAATGTACGGCGGACAGAGTACGCATCTGCCCCTGAAGGTCAATACGGCAGGCGTGATTCCGCCTATTTTTGCGTCATCCATTATGATGTTTCCGGCAACTGTCAAGAATTTTGCACCTGAAGGCCAGTTTCCGTGGTTGGAATTCATATCGAATTCGTTGGCCCCCGGAAAACTGGTTTACACGATCCTCTATGTCATCTTCATATTCTTTTTCTGCTATTTCTACACAGCCGTCCATTTTAACCCGGTTGACGTGGCGGATAACATGAAAAGATCCGGAGGATTTATCCCTGGCATCCGGCCGGGGAAAAATACCGCCGAATATATTGACAAAGTCTTGACAAGAATAACGTTTTCCGGAGCCATTTACGTATCGGCCATATGCCTTTTGCCTCAAATCCTGATTTATCAGCTTCACCTTCCATTTTATTTTGGCGGAACATCTCTGCTGATTGTCGTGGGTGTAGCCATGGATACAATAAGCCAGATTGAATCGCATATGCTGACGCGCCATTATGAAAGTTTCATGAAAAAGGGATTTGGCAAGAGAAGATAACATGAGAAGATAACACGAAGGTGCCGGCAGCAGACCGGTTCATGTTAGGAAGGGGGCCCAAAACGCATGAAAGTTCGATCTTCAGTAAAAAAAATCTGCAATAAATGCAAAATTATCAGACGGAAAGGGGTCGTGCGCGTGATCTGCGAAAACCCCCGGCATAAACAGAGGCAGGGATAAACCTTTATTCCCGACCTATGGACAAATGAAAAAGAGGAGTTAGAGATTGGCAAGAATTGCAGGTGTGGATTTACCCAGGGGAAAAAGAATGGAGATTGCACTGACCTATATCTACGGAATAGGCAGAACAACTTCTCAACAGATCCTCTCAGAGGCTGGCATAGACTGGGATATCAAATCTGATGATGTCACACCGGAACAGATCACCCGGATCCGCAAGATTATTGATGCAAAGCATAAGGTCGAGGGAGATCTCAGACGCGAGGTATC
Organism: uncultured Desulfobacteraceae bacterium; assembly: GCA_964438065.1. Lineage (GTDB taxonomy): Bacteria > Desulfobacterota > DSM-4660 > Desulfatiglandales > Desulfatiglandaceae > CAYTJI01. The sequence continues at coordinate 3,699 of CAYTJI010000034.1, forward strand.
CATGAATATCAAACGGTTGATGGATCTTGGCACCTACCGGGGATTGAGACACAGAAGAGGCTTGCCTGTCCGGGGCCAGAGAACGAGCACCAACGCGAGGACGAGGAAAGGTCCACGGAGAAGTGTTGTGGGGAAAAGGAAAAAATAGAGACTTGAGGAAAAGGAATGGCAAAAACAGCTAAGAAACGAGGCCGTACAAAGAAGGAAAAGAAAAATATTCCCAATGGTATTGTTCACATTCAATCAACCTTCAATAACACGATTGTAACGGTTACCGACACAGCCGGCAATGTCATTGCCCAGTCAAGCGCAGGTGCCGTCGGCTTCAAGGGATCACGTAAAAGTACCCCTTTTGCTGCACAGCTTGCCGGAAAAGCTGCAATAAAACAGGCAATGGAGCACGGAATGAGAGTGGCTGAAGTCCGAGTCAAAGGGCCTGGTGTCGGGAGGGAAGCCGCGCTGCGGGCGCTCCAGGTAGAAGGATTCACCGTTACCGTTATAAGAGATGTGACGCCGATACCTCACAATGGATGCCGTCCTCCCAAAAGGCGAAGAGTATAGTCTGTTGTATCGCCTAATTGCGGATGCGAAAACATAATCATAATAATGTAACGTATTTTGCTTCTTTCTCCCCTGTATTCGAATTTTGCTAAATGATAATTGTTGAGGAGGTGTAGTTTGGCCAGATATACCGGTCCATCATGCAGGTTATGCCGCCGGGAAAACCTGAAACTGTATTTGAAAGGAGACCGCTGCTACGGCGGAAAATGCGCTTTTGAAAGAAGGGCATACGCGCCCGGTCAACATGGCCAGAGGCGGGGGACAAAATACTCTGATTACAGAATCCAGCTGAGAGAAAAACAGAAAGTAAAAAGAATCTATGGTATTCTTGAAAATCAATTCAGAAGGTACTACAGCCGTGCTGAAAGATTGAAAGGCATTACGGGCATTAATCTGCTGATCCTTCTCGAATGCAGACTGGATAATATGGTATACCGAATGGGTTTCGCCGCATCCAGAAACCAGGCCCGGCAACTGGTCCGGCACAATCATTTTATGGTGAATGACATCAAGGTTAATATCCCGTCCTTTCAAGTCAAACCGGGAGACAAAATCACGGTGCGGGAAAAAAGCCGTAAGGTATCCCAGATAGTTGATGCAATGGAAACCGTTGTCAGGAGGGGGATTCCCGCCTGGATCGAGCTGGATAGGGAAAACTTTACGGGAACTCTGACCTCCCTTCCGAACAGGGAAGACCTTACGATCCCGATCCAGGAACAACTCATCGTCGAACTTTATTCGAAATGATGGTTCACCAAATATCAATCCTTGACAAGATAAGAGGAGGCCTTTTTGGTAGACTTAAAGAGCAAGAATTGGCGTGAGTTAATAAAGCCAAAACGGATCGAAATCAGTCAGGACACCCAGTCTGATTCTTACGGGAAGTTTATTTGCGAGCCGCTTGAAAGGGGTTTTGGAATCACGATCGGCAATTCCCTGAGGCGGATCCTGCTTTCATCTCTCCAGGGGGCTGCCATTGTTTCCGTCAAAATCGCAGGCGTCCTTCATGAATTTTCCACAATCCCCGGCGTGCTGAATGATGTTACGGACATCACACTGAACCTGAAAGAAATCAGGCTGAAGCTTCTGGATGTTGAAGAAGCTGTAATCCACCTGAAAAAGGAAGGAACCGGGGAAGTCAGAGCCAGGGATATCGACACTCACGACCTTGTTCAAATCCTAAATCCGGATCAGTATATCGCAACCCTGAACGAAGGAGCGGTGCTGGATATGGAGATGGTTGTTAAATCAGGGAAAGGCTATGTTCCGGCTGAAAAATACAAACAAAGAGACCAGGAAATCGGCACGATCGTACTGGACGCGGTTTTCTCCCCTATAGAAAAGGTAAACTATACGGTTACCAACGCCAGGGTCGGGCAGGTCACCGATTATGATAAACTGACGCTGGAGGTCTGGACAAACGGAAGTGTTCTTCCGGTAGATGCAGTCGCGTTTGCGGCCAAAATTCTGAAAGAACATATGACACCTTTTATCAATTTTGATGAAGAAACCGAACCCGTCATAGAGGAAGAAGAGGAAAAGGAAGAAAAACTGAATGAGAATCTCTTCCGGTCTGTGTCGGAACTTGAACTCTCCGTACGCTCTTCCAACTGCCTGAAAAATGCCAATATCACGCTGATTGGGGAACTGGTGCAGAAAACCGAGACGGAGATGTTGAAAACAAAGAATTTCGGGAGGAAATCCCTGAATGAAATTAAGGCCATTCTTGATGAGATGGGGCTTTCTCTTGGAATGAAACTGGACAACTTCCCCCCTGCCGACATACCGGGTGAGGGTGAAGGGAAGGAAGAGGTTGCAAACGATGAGGCATAGGAAAGCGGGGAAACAATTAAGTCGCAACGTGAGCCATAGAAGGGCCTTGCTCAGAAACATGGTAACATCCCTGTTCAAGTATGAATCAATCGAAACCACTGATGCAAAAGCTAAATCTATTCGGCCGGTGGCTGAAAGAATGATCACGCTTGCTAAACGCGGCGATCTGCACGCCAGGCGTCAGGCCCTTTCTTATATCCAGGAAAAGTCGGTAACCCACAAACTGTTCGGTGAACTGAAAGATCGGTACCTTGACCGTCAGGGTGGTTATATCCGGATCGTGAAAAAAGGGATCCGGAAAGGAGATGGGGCGCCCGTCTCGATTGTTCAGCTGATACCTGCAGGGGAAGAGCGAAAAACCGCTAAAAAGAAAAGCAGAAAACCCAAACGGGTAACCCGCCCGGAAACTCTCCAGACCTCAAAAAATGCCCCGGAGGAAAAACCAGCGCTGTCTGTGGAAGAATTCCCGGACAGGTCCACCGGTGAATCTGAAACTGTTCCTGAAATGGGGGCACAGGACCAGGCAGTTGAAAAAGAAGAGGGGGAAGACACCGGTAAAACCCCGGGGGATGGCTCTCCCGGAACAGGCGAAACCCCCACCGACAAAACATCCGGGCAGGACGGAAACGGGGAGGAAACCGAGAAGGACACGTGAAAAAGAAACTTCTTTACTCTTGATGTCTCTGCTTTCGGCGTGTAGACACCTTTAAAATTTACGCGTTTTTTTTGCTCTGGATGGGACCCACGAAAACCATGATTGTATTTCATCCGACCAGCAGAAAACCTCCTTGTCACGATATGACAAGGAGGTTTTTTTATAGGGAGGGACGTTGAGCGCATTCAGGCATAAGGATCTGCTGAGTATGGCGGATCTGTCGGTCAACGACATGACACTCATTCTTGACACTGCTGAATCCCTGAAAGAAATCTCCACGCGGGATATAAAAAAGGTCCCGACACTTCGGGGAAAAAGCGTTGTCAACTATTTTTTTGAACCCAGTACGCGGACCCGGACCTCCTTTGACCTTGCCGCAAAAAGGCTCAGCGCGGACACTGTCAGTCTGTCTGTACCCGGAAGCAGCACGGCCAAAGGAGAAACGCTTGTTGACACAGCCAGGAATCTACAGGCCATGAATCCGGATGTGATCGTATTGAGACACCCGTCCGGTGGGGCGCCTCATCTGCTGGCGAAAAAAATTTCCGCAGCTGTCATAAACGCAGGGGATGGTGTCAACGAACATCCGACTCAGGCACTACTCGACATGTTTACGATCCGGGAAAAAAAAGGCACAATTGAGGGGCTGGATATCGCGATTATCGGTGACATTTCCCACAGCCGTGTGGCCAGGTCCAATATTATAGGTCTGACCCGGATGGGGGCAAAAGTAACGGTCTCCGGTCCGCCGATGATGATCCCCATGGGTATTGATGCATTCGGCGTGCAGGTCGTTCACAATCCGGATGAAGCGGTGAAAAAAAAGGATGTGGTTATGTTGCTCCGAATCCAGTTGGAAAGGCAGAAGAAGGCCCTTTTTCCGGGCCTCAGAGAATACGCTTCTTTCTTCGGTATTACCCCAGAGATTCTGAGTAGGGCCAAGAAAGACGTCATCGTCATGCATCCCGGCCCGATGAACCGGGGGGTTGAAATAACTTCCGAAGTGGCAGACGGGCCCTGTTCTGTTATTCTCGACCAGGTAACGAATGGGGTTGCTGTACGTATGGCGGTGCTCTACCTTCTGATTGGAGGGTCCTGAAAGTGATAACATGGATCAAAAACGGCCAGGTCGTTGACCCGGACAAACAGACTGCGGAAGAGGCTGACCTGATCATCGAAAAGGGTAAAATCGCCAGGATCGTTCCTCCAGCCGTCATCACCGGCAACGGTTCACGCCTGAAGATCATTGATGCTTCAGGTAAACTGATTATTCCCGGACTTGTGGATATGCATGTTCATCTGCGGGAACCGGGTCATGAATACAAGGAAACCGTTGCAACAGGTGCCGGGGCTGGCGCGGCAGGCGGTTTCACGGCTCTGGCCTGCATGCCCAACACCGTTCCTCCGAATGATTGCCGGTCCGTGACGGAGTTTATCCTGGAACAGGCCAGAAAAGCAAAGCTGTGCAGAATCTACCCTATAGCGGCCATCACGATAGGCCAAAAAGGGACACAACTTACCGAGTTCGGCGATCTGAAAGAAGCCGGAGCTGTCGGCGTTTCTGACGATGGCATGCCGGTGTTAAACAGTGAACTTATGAGACACGCTCTTGAATATGCCCGATATCATGGCCTGTCTGTCATCTCTCACGCCGAGGACACCAGCCTTTCAGACGGCGGTGTCATGCACGAAGGGGTTATATCGACCCGAATCGGGCTGCCGGGGATTCCGGCGGCAAGTGAGGAAATTATGGTTTACCGCGACATCGCCCTTGCCCGGTTAACCGGATGCCCGGTCCATATCGCCCACGTCAGTACGGCGAGAGCTGTTGAGTTGATCAGGATGGCCAAGGAAGATCATATTCCGGTCACTGCTGAAACAGCACCTCATTATTTCAGCCTCGATCACACAGCCGTCATCGGTTATAACACGCATGCAAAAATGAATCCTCCCCTGAGAACGGCGGCGGATGTTCAGGCCATCAAACAGGGCCTGGCACAGGGGGTTATTGACGTAATTGCAACAGACCATGCCCCGCACAGCGACATGGAGAAAGATCTGGAATTTGACCAAGCGGCCTTCGGCATCATCGGGCTGGAAACCGCGCTTCCTCTGACCCTGAATCTGGTGCGTGAAGGCATACTGACGCTGCCTGAGGCCATAAGAAAACTATCGTCCAGCCCGGCCCGGATACTCGGAATTGACGTCGGCCGTCTGGCCGAAGGCGTGACAGCGGATCTTTCAATCATTGACCCCGACTATGAGTACGTGCTGAAAAAAAAGGACATCTGTTCCAGGAGCAAAAATTCCCCCTTCATCGGAAAAACCATGAAAGGCAGGAACGATCTCACCATGATCGGGGGACGAATCGTGTGGAAACGGGGATAACCTTCCCTTATCGAAAAACAATCTGTCCGTTTTCCACATCAATCTTTACGTAGTCTCCTTCCTTTACAGATCCCTCAAGTATCTTGATAGACAAAGGATCCTGGATCATATGCTGAATAGTTCTTTTCAAAGGCCTGGCCCCGTATGCAGGATCAAAACCGGCATTGGCAAGAAAGGCCTTTGCATCGTCCGTCAGTTCAAGCGTGATCTTTTTGGCCTCAAGACGCCTGCTCAGAATCCCGATCTGAATCTCGACAATCTTTTTGATTTGCTCGGCCCCGAGTGAATTGAATATCACGATCTCATCGATCCGGTTCAGAAATTCCGGTTTAAAAGCTTCCCGCAGGGCCTCCATGACACGTTTTTCCATCTCTGTCCGATCCCTGCCGGCAAGGTCCTGAATCCACTGGGTACCGATATTGGAAGTCATGATCAGTACAGTGTTCTTGAAATCTACCGTCCGCCCTTTTCCGTCCGTCATCCGTCCGTCATCCAGAATCTGCAGTAAGGCGTTAAAAACATCCGGATGGGCCTTTTCTATCTCATCAAACAGGACCACGGAATAAGGATGTCTCCGGATGGCCTCTGTCAGGTAGCCCCCTTCCTCATAACCCACGTAGCCGGGGGGTGCGCCGATGAGTCTGGCCACGGAATGTTTTTCCATGTATTCCGACATGTCAATGCGAACCATGTACTGCTCGTCATCAAAGAGAAATTCGGCCAGAGCCCTTGCGAGTTCCGTCTTTCCCACACCTGTAGGCCCGAGAAAAATGAATGACCCAATGGGGCGGTTCGGATCCTGAAGCCCTGAGCGGGCCCTGCGCACGGCGTTTGAGACCGCAATGATACCCTTTTCCTGGCCAACCACCCTTTGGGACAACCTCTCCTCCATTTTCAGTAGTTTTTCTTTTTCTCCTTCCATCATTCGGGAAACAGGGATGCCCGTCCATTTGGCAACGACCTCCGCGATGTCTTCACTGTCCACCTCTTCCTTGAGCATCTTACGGTCAGCCTGGAGAACCTCAAGCGCTTTATTCTCCTTTTCCAGCTCCTTTTCCAGTTCTATCAGAGCGCCGTATCTGAGTTCCGCTGCCCTGGCCAGATCTCCCTGACGCGCTGCCATCTGCGCCTCCGAGCGGGTTGCCTCCAGCTTTTCCTTTATCTCTCTGATTCTGGAGATGGATTCTTTTTC
>CAYTJI010000035.1:0-10306 GCA_964438065.1 uncultured Desulfobacteraceae bacterium
TGATATTAAAAGCCTAACTTCCTTTTTGAAAATAGTTTATGCAGGATTTAGGTGGCAAATAAAGTTTCTGATAAGATGCATCCGGCTGAAAGTATGAGAAGATATCAGGAGCCGACATAACTGTTGAACAACAGGGGAGAATGATGAAAACACCGCAGGATTCGGAAGAATTTATTGCAAAACAAAAAATAATAAGAGATGAGAATACGGAATGTGCCAGCCAGAATTACAATCTTGGGGTTTCACTTATGGAGCAGGGAAGGCTGGATGAAGCCATCAGGGCCTTTCATGATGCCATATCCGACAGTGGACGCATGTTCGAAGCCTATGTCAATCTCGGCTATATCTATTTCAAGCAGGGTGATCTGAACAGGGTGATTGATGCGAATTTGAAGGCGATTGAGATCGAACCGAGATACGCGCGGGGATACGCCAACCTGGGGTTTGCGTTTCTTCAAGTGCTTCGGACCGAAGAGGCGATTCAGGCGCTTAAGAAGGCCATTGAACTGAATCCTGAAATTATTCAGGCCTGGAGCAATCTGATCAACGCCTATCTGCAGAACGGGGAGGTGGAAAAGGCCATAGAGACCGGTAAGAAGGCTGTTGAAATCGCCCCTGATTTCGCACTTGCCCACAACAATCTGGCCACGGCATATTATAATAATGATGAATATGAAAATGCAATTAAGCATCTGGATGAGGCTGTCCGCTTGGGGTTTGAACCGCACCCTGAATTTTTGAAGGTCCTGGCGCCCCATCGCTAACACATTGAAGGGGAACGAATTTTGATGGATTTACAAACATCCCCTTATGGATGGGAAGGACATGGATCTTCTGGAGGGATTAGGTCATCCGGCATGTTGCAAATTACACACGTTTGAAATGGGCCTGGGATACGAATATTTATTTGAACCTTACCATGCACTGATACAGAAGGCTGATCAGGGGTTTCGAAGAATGGAAAGGGAATTCGGCGCATGTATCAAATGCGAACCCCGCTGTGCGGACTGCTGCCATGCTGTATTCGGACTGTTTCTTATTGAAGCGGTTTTTCTGAAGCATGATTTTGATCAACTCGACGAATCGTACAGGACCCCGGCCCTGCAACGGGCCGAAGCGGCAGAAAGTGCATGGTTGAAACTGCAGGGTTCTTTCGAAGTATTTAAAGATGATCCGACAATGATAGCCTACACCATGGCCAAGGCCCGCATCCGGTGCCCGCTGCTTTCGGATAGTGATGAATGCATTCTCTATCCTTACCGGCCAATTACTTGCAGGGTTTACGGCATTCCCTGCATGGCCAGAGGAGTGGTTCGGGTCTGCGGCAAGGCGGGATTTCAGGCCGATCAATCATACCCGGCGTTCAACCTTGACGGGATTCACCGGGAACTCTATCACTTGTCGCAGGAACTTCTCAAAAGCTGCGGAGCAAATGATCCAGAACGTGCGTCCCTCCTGATATCTGTTTCAAAGGTGATTCAAACGCCTCCAGATGAACTTATTCGGATACTGCCGGGTGAATGACGAAATGCCCTCGGTCAATAGAGTGCTTTCGCGCTTTCCGGATCGAAGACGGAGCGTCCTTTGATGTAACTTTGGCGGCGTTTGAAAAAAACAGCGGTTATCCGGAATTCTCCGGCAATCATACAGAATGATCAGATCGGAGAATACTATGTTCTCTGGATTGTCACAACATGGTCCGGACGGACGAACGGGAATTTTTCGTCCGGGACAACAGATATCGAAGAATCCTGAAATGTCAATACCGGCCGGGACTTTTCAAAAGTGAAGTCTACAGGAGACCTTTGAAAAATAACCGATTTTGTGCCAAAACAAGGAAGGCGAAAATTATAACCGCAGGAATATATTGAATATTTCGAGGATTATAATTTGAGCCTGACCTGTCTGCGTGCAAGGCACAGGCAGGCGCCGAGTTGGTGCAAAATCGGTAGCTTTTCAAAGGTCTCTACAGGAAAGTCAAGGCATGGACATATGTTGACCGGTTTTGACCCGAAAATGAAAAACGGCTTGTGGCTGCAGGGGAGATACCCCGGACTTCAGTTTCACTGTACTTCGGAGAAATCCGGAATTTTTCCGACCTTGGAAACTCCGTTCAAAAAGATGCGGAATGACGTTTTTCCGGGGACTATGGCATGAATACCATTCCGAAATAAGGTATCTTTATGCCTGTCACAGCACATTCATCCTGTCCGGTGCGTGATGGATAACGGCAAAACCGGTATTTTGGAAGATTTCAGCGGACTATTGAGGAGGAATGAATGATCATGACTGCAAGCCGGGGCTTTCAGTTAAGGAAAGATCAATATATCCGGGAACTGAGAACCCGTGCCAGGCTGTATCTTCACGCGGGAACCGGTGCTCAACTTCTGTCTCTTTCCAATGAAGACGAAAATAAGGTCTTTGGGGTCGTATTCCGGACACCCCCACGGGATTCAACCGGAGTCGCCCATATCCTGGAACATTCGGTCCTCTGCGGGTCTAGGAAATATCCGGTCAAGGAACCTTTCGTGGAGTTGCTCAAGGGTTCCCTCAAAACTTTTCTGAACGCGTTCACCTATCCGGACAGGACCTGCTACCCTGTGGCGAGTCAGAATCTCCAGGATTTTTACAACCTTATCGATGTGTATATGGATGCTGTATTTTACCCGCGTCTGACCCCGCAGGTATTTCAGCAGGAAGGCTGGCATCTTGAGCTGGAACACGCCAGCGGATCGCTTACCTATAAGGGCGTCGTCCTGAATGAAATGAAAGGGGCCTATTCATCCCCGGACAATGTGCTTTCAGAATACTCCCTGCAATCCCTTTTTCCGGATAATGCCTATGGATTTGATTCAGGAGGGGATCCGAGATTCATCCCGGATCTCACTTATGAACAGTTTCTGGCATTTCACCGGAAATATTATCACCCTTCCAATGCAAGGTTTTATTTTTACGGCGATGATGACAACGAGAACCGACTCAGACTGGTCAACGCTTATCTCAGGGAATTCGACCCGATTCAGGTTGATTCCGCTATCCAACTGCAACCGTCGTTTCATGCACCCAAGCGCATTGTACGTTCTTTTCTGGCCGGGGAAGAGGGCGGGGGCGACACATCCAGGGGCATGGTGACGATGAACTGGCTGCTTTCAGAGTCCGTTGATATTCATGCCAATTTTGCACTGCGAATCCTCGATTATGTCCTTCTGGGAATGCCGGGGTCCCCATTAAAAAAAGCGCTGATCGACTCGGGCCTGGGAGAAGCAATTGCCGGGGGCGGCCTTTCCACGGAATTGCGGCAGATGTATTTTTCCACGGGACTCAAGGGGATCAACGTAGCGCATGCGGGAAAATTGGAGACCATTATCCTTGACACCCTGAAAAATATTGCTGAAACAGGAATTGATGCCCGAACCGTGGATGCAGCGGTAAACACCATAGAATTCCGGCTGAGAGAAAACAACAGTGGCAGTTTTCCAAGGGGGTTGCTGCTCATGCTGCGTTGCCTGACCACGTGGCTGTATGATGGGGACCCCCTGGCCCTGCTGGCATTTGAAAAACCGCTTGAGGCGGTCAAGTCGCAAATCACGACAAAAGAGGCCTTTTTTGAGGGGATGATTCACCGTTTTTTTGTCCAGAATCCCCATCGAACCACGTTGGTTCTGGAGCCGGACCCGGGCCTGAGAGAGAAAAGCGAGATGGAGGAAAAAAGTCGGCTGACCGCTATCCGCTCGGCCATGGGACCGGAAGAAATCGACAGACTGATTGAACAGACGCGGGAATTGAAACGCATCCAGGAAACGGCGGACACGCCCGAGGCCCTGGCAGCGATTCCGGTTCTGGGGATTGACGACCTGGAAAAGAAAAACAAAATCATTCCCCTGGCGCGTTTGGACCGGGACGGGACGCCTGTCCTTTTCCATGATCTCTTTACCAATGGAATTGTCTATTTTGATCTGGGTCTGAATATCCACACCCTCCCGGACCGGTATCTCCCTTATGTACCGCTTTTCGGCCGGTGCCTGGTGGAGATGGGTACCCGCAAGGAGGATTTTGTCTCTCTGAGCCAACGCATCAACCGTGAAACCGGTGGCATCCGGCCACAGATCCTGGTGTCTGCAAAGAGGGATTCGGCAGCCTGTTCGGCATGGCTGTTCCTGCGCGGCAAGGCAATGGCGGGTCATGGGGAAAAGTTGACGGATCTTCTGCGTGATGTTCTCCTGGATACCCGCCTGGATGATCGCGACCGGTTCCAGCAGATGCTGCTGGAAGAAAAGGCCGGCACCGAGCAGAGAATCATTCCGGACGGGCACAATATCGTCCGAACACGTCTGAACGCGCACTTCGGCGAGTCCCACTGGGCGATGGAACAGATCAGTGGCATCTGTTATCTGTTTTTTCTCAGAGACCTGGTGCGGGCAGTTGATGAAAACTGGCCCGCAGTCCTTGCGGTGCTGGAAGAAATACGGCAGATTCTGATTAATCGGGATACCGTTATTTTAAATGTCACCGCCGAAGAACAGGACGGGACCAATTTCATGCCCTGTACAGAAGGCCTGTTGAGCGCCTTGCCGGCGTCGGGTAGTGATGAAAAAAAATGGTCTTCCGCAAGCGCTTCCCCTTTTGAGGGTCTGACGATTCCTTCCCTCGTGAACTATGTCTCCAAAGGAGCCGATCTTTACAAGGCGGGATACGGATTTCACGGTTCTTCCATGGTTATTACCCGTTATCTGCGCAATACGTGGCTTTGGGATCAAATCCGCGTTCAGGGAGGCGCTTACGGAGCCTTCTGCTTCTTTGACCGTATTTCAGGACCGCTTGTTTTTGTTTCATATCGCGATCCGAACATCAAAAGAACTATCGAGATTTTTGACCAGACAGTTCGGTTCCTCCTCGAAACCGATCTTGACGAAAGCGATTTGACAAAAAGCATTGTCGGAACGATAGGCGATCTGGATGCCTATATGCTTCCGGACGCCAAGGGCTATGCTTCCATGGTGCGTTATCTGATTGGGGACACTGAGGCGGATCGTCAACAGATGAGGGATGAGATATTAAACACCCGGGTATCTGATTTTAGGGCGTTTGCCGGCGTTCTGGCGCATGTAAAGGAAAACGGCCTGGTGAAAGTGCTCGGTTCTCCGGATGCAATAGAGGAATTTCGCAGCGCATATCCGCCGGGATGGCTGGATGTGATCAAGATATTATGAGACCTTTGAAAGACGACCCCATTTGCGCCAAGCCGGCACCTCCCGTGCGTGGCCTGTCTGCCGTCCGGACGGGACAGGCAGGCACGCAGACGGGTCTGAGACAAATGGTAATCCTCGAAAGATCCAATATATTCCTGCGGTTAATCACGTCATGACGTAATTCATCTTTTCCCGCTCATGGTCCGGGATCTTCGGCGTGATACGGAACAAACCCGGTTTTGACCGATCATTACAGTTTTCTCTGATTCCGGAGCATGCGGATCAGTTCCGCGTTTTCCGTGTGCCCCGTCATATTCGCTGTTATCCTGCCGATAATCGGATGTCCCAAGAGGTACAGGTCGCCCAGCATATCCAGAATTTTATGCCGGACAAATTCATCCGGAAACCGGAGATCCGTGTTAATGATTTTTTCGTCATCAATCAAAATAAAATTGCTCAGACGCCCCCCGCTGGCCAGGCCTTTTTTTTCCAGGGCTTCAATATCCTTAACAAACCCGAAGGTCCTCGCCGGTGCGATTTCTTTCTTGAACGATTCCGGGCCATCCAGTGTGAAAGTATATTCCTGAAGCCCGACAGGTTTGGGGTATTGCAGAATATAGTGAATGATCAGTTTGTCCGCAGGCTCGACAGTGATAAACTTTCGTTTTTTCTTGACTTTCCCAAGAATATGTTTCTCTTCAATGATGAATTCTTCCAGCCATTCATCCTGGTCTTCAATGCCCGCATCTTCAATCAGCCGGCAGAAATCAAGGGCTGAACCATCCATAATCGGGACTTCGTTGTTGATCTTGATCATGAGGTTGGTTATCCGGTAGGCATGAAGTGTTGCCAGAAGATGCTCGACCGTAAACGCCCTTGTTTTTTCGTTTTGAAGACAGGTCGCATAATTCGTTGACACGACGTAGTCTATGTCTGCCGGGATTTTTTCTCCACTGGAAATGTTTCCAAACACAATCCCGCTGTCCGGCGGCAGGGGAGTAAGGATCAGGCCGGTCTTGTCCCCGGAATGGAGTCCCGTGCCGCCCAGGACAATACTTCTCTTGAGCGTTCTCTGAAATTTTTTTTCGGGTTTTTTTTCTTTGAGGATGATCCCGTAATCTTCGATATATTTTTTTAGGGTTTCTTCTCTGATTTGCAATTTAGCGGCCGTTTTCCGGACATCCTTGTTGTATTTTCTCAGGTAGTAAAGCAGATAATTCTTCCTCCAGGCCGCCTCCGACTCTTCCATGGTTTCGTAGCGTTCATAATAACGAACCATGCCATACTGCATTTCGTCCCGTAACGACGGGGGGATATCATGAGCGGTAATATTTCGCGTTGGTACGGAAACAACCATTTTTTCAACCAGGTTTTTCAGCTCTTTCACGTTTCCGGGCCAGTCATAATTGACCAGAATCTCAAGAGCGTCATCCTCGATATGCTTTTTCTTAAAACCGTAGTCCTTACAAAAATAATCCACAAACATATCGAGAAGGAGCGGGATATCCTCTCTTCTGTTTTTCAGGGCAGGCATTTCGATGACCCGGGGAAAACACTCGACAAGGCCTTTGTGGAATGTCCGGCTCTTAACCGGTTTTTCGAGATCATGATTCAGGGCAGCAATAATCCGGGCATTGGAACCTTTCAGTTGCGGGTTTGAAATGACGTTTGCCAGCCTTTCCTGGACTCGTAGCGGGAGGGTATCGACAGCACCCAGGAAGATGGTGCTGTCCTTGGCATTAAAAATGACGCTTTTTTTTCCGCATGTCTGGCCTTTTCCTTTCCGATAGCCGAACAGGGCGGCTTCCAGCTTCTGAGGCGTGTAGAATGCGCAGTTTATTTTAACCAGCCGACTCTTTTTTCTCCTTGAATTCAGATGAATCAGGCGCGAGACGAATTCTTTTCCCGATCCGCTGCGACCTGTCAGAAGAACATCCTCATCGCTCCGTGCGATTCTGGGTATCATATTTCTGATCCTGACAATACTTTGGTCGTTTCCGATCAGGACGAGTTCGTCATCTTCAATCCCGGATTGCGCGTCGGCTTTGTCGTTGCCGGACTGCTGTTTTTTTATAATCTGATTGATGAGCTCGATTACCGTGTCAAGGGAGAACGGTTTTTCCAGAAAATCAAAAGCGCCTTCTTTGATGGCCTGCACAGCCGTGTTCACACTTCCGTGCCCGGTCATCATGACGACTTCAATGGCGGAATTGAAATCCTTGATGGCCCGGAGCGTTGTCAGTCCGTCCATTTCCGGCAGCCATATATCCAGAAAGACCAGGTCAACAGGCTGAGATTTAATAATCTCAAGGGCTTTTTTTCCATCAGAAGAAATGAGTACGATATAGCCTTCATCCTCCAGGCTGCCTTTCAAAGTCGCAATAATGGAGTCTTCATCGTCCACCAACAGGATTACCGGTATTTTCATGCGCTGGTCCCCTTGAATTATTTTTCTGGCATCATATCGTCCGGAATTTGAACCGCGACGACCTGCCCCTATGCGCAGATTTCACCTCGGGCGGAGACCGTCACTGTCGCGATGACCTTTCGGCCCTTGATTACTTTTATCCGCCCCCGGACCGCCAATGGGGCCCACCGTGAGGTGTGGGTCGAACATACTTTACTGCCAGAGATCCCGTGACAAAACGCAGGTGCGTTTTCGTTCCCATCCCCCGCTCCTGCTTACGATAGGCCGCGGCCGCGACAGAACCCGTCCCATGGCAATCAATGATCGAAGCGATCAATTCGCCATAGACATACCCGGGAATGGCAATATGGTAAGGCATTGGATGAAAGATGGCAACCGTTTCATCCCTATCCCAGTAACTTCTGTGATGTGGCGTCCGTGTTTATTCGGTCTGCCGCAGCCATAACAGTGGCTCAGTTCGTCCGGATATTGGTCCTGGAATGCCTTCTGATTCACAATGTATTCCTCCAAAATGGGTTCTCCGCCAATACACGGCCGGTCCCTCAAGATTTTGTCGGTGCCCTGGGAAATCTCACTGGATTTCATAACAACAGGATTTTTTGCCAGATATCAGAATTTATGCGTTTAATCAACCGAGTATTCCCTCTCCGGCAAACTTGACAGGTCTGATAAAAATTCCTATACTTTGATCATTAAAGAGGAACGTGATAACCCTTCTTACCGAGCTCCTTTGAAAAATGGCTGATTTTGTGCCGAATCATAATCTGAACCTGACTCGTCTGCGTGCCTGCCTGTCCCGTTCGCACGGCAGACAGGCAACGCACAAGGCAGGCACCGAGTTGGCGCAAAAGTGATCGTTTTTCAAAGGTTTCTTACCGCTGCCCTTCGCCTTCGTCAGACAGGCTTTTCGTTCATCCGGGTGACAGCGTCCGGATGCTTACGGGCCTGTTGAGTCCCGGGGCCACGGACAACCGGAGCGGCACAGGAGGTCCGTGGGTCTCCCTGCCGGACAGGATCAAAAATGAGAATGATTCGTCCATCCAAGAAAAACACCATCATCAATGGTATTATCTTTGTTTTTCTGGGGCTTTTATTTGTTGCCTTCCCAGAGGGTACCCTTCAGGGGATTTCTGTTTACGTTGGATTGATTATCCTGATTCCGGGAATCATTATATTGGCTGCGGGTTTCAGGGATCACTCAGGATCCGCACACAGGAATATCCTGATTGGCGAGGGCGTGCTGACTATCATATTCGGTTTGTTTTTTATCCTGAAACCCGAGTTGGTGGGAATCCTTTTTTCCATATTTATTTCCGTGCTGGTGATCTTAAACGGGATTCTGAAATTGACCGCGTCATTTGCCATGAAGGATTGGGGGGCTTCACACTGGTGGGTGCATTTACTGATAGGCCTGGCATTGCTGGGTTTCGGTATTTACATGTCGCTGAATGCCTTTAGTTTTTCTGTCTTGGTCACCGTCTGGATCGGAATTTTGCTATTGCTCGTCGGCGTTTATTATCTGTGGGAAGGCGTCACAGGAACATTCCCCGACCAAATGTAACCCTTTGCCGGCAGAATCGGACGGTTTCGCCGATCACGGCCGTCATGGCAGGCAACCCCGCAGACGCCGAGCGCGGGCAGCTCCTTGATCATAACCTTCAGAGAATCATACAAACGCCTGTCTCCGCTTGCTTATCGTCTTTGCTCCCGAACCGGGCGACCGACCTCAGAGATCATCCCAGAAATCCCAGAATTGCGGGAACGATTTGCCGACACACCCTTCGTTCTGAATTTTTATCCCCGGCACCCGTAATCCGACAACAGCAAGGCTCATAGCGATCCGGTGATCATCATGGGGATCCACCATGGCGCCGGAAAGCGCTTTGCCCCCGTGGATGATAAGGCCGTCGTCTTTTTCCTCTACCCCGGCGCCCAGCTTGTTCCATTCAACTGCAACGGCATGGAGCCGGTCACTCTCTTTGATCCGCAGGTGGCGGACATTCCGGATGTGGGTCCTGCCCTGTGCAAAGAGGGCCACGGCGGCCAACGTCGGCACCATATCCGGCATGGCACTCATATCCACTTCAATGCCGGAAAGTTTTCCGCCCCGAACGCGCACCCGGTCTTCATTTTTTTCAACGGAACAACCCAATCGCTCCAGGGTTTCAAGAAAACGGATATCGCCCTGCCGTGTCTGAAACGGATAGATGTTTTCCGTCATCACCGTGCCGCCGGTAACAGCCGCAGCCGCCCAGAAATAAGACGCGGAAGAGGCATCTCCCTGAACCGTAAAATGACGGGCCTTATACCCCTGGCCGGGAGTGATTTTGAAATGTCGGTATCCGTCCCTTTCGACGTGAACTCCGAACCGTTCCATGACATCTACCGTGATGTCCACATAGGGGCTGGAGACGAGCCGGCCGCTGACTTCGATTTCTACCCCGTGCTCCGCACAGGGGGCGGAAAGGAGCAGAGAAGACAGATACTGGCTGCTCTGGTCTCCGGCAATTTGCGTCTTTCCGCCGGAGATTCCACGTGCCCGGACTAGCACGGGAGGGCAGTCATTTTCATCCACGCACCGGGCGTCCACATCCAGCCGATTGAGAGCCGTCACCAGCGCACCGACCGGCCTTTTCAACATGCGGGGCGTGCCGGTCAGGACATATTCCCCATGGCCGAGAGCGACGAC
>CAYTJI010000036.1:0-10014 GCA_964438065.1 uncultured Desulfobacteraceae bacterium
AATCCCCCAGTAGGTTGTGAGTCGTTTCTGGATTCTGCCGTTCAGGTCAATGGTGTATATGTCCGGATTTCCATTCCGGCTGATGGTGAGCGCGAGTTTCCGGGCTCCCGGCGCCCAGGTGATCCCGGTATTCAGCCCGGGCCGGCCGGATAGGCGTTTTTCCATGCCTGAAGACAGATCTTTCAGGTAAACCATAGGGGCCCCTTCCTTATAAGAAGTATAGGCGATTTGTTTTCCGTTCGGGGACAGTCTGGGCAAAATGGTAATTGTGTGGTTGTGGGTAATCTGCCGTACGTTTGCGCCGTCGTAGTCGCAGATATAGATCTCTTTGCGTCCTGACCGGTCTGAAACAAATGCCAGCCTGGTCAGAAAGATTCCCGGATGTCCGGTCAGCTTCAGGATGATTTCGTTTGCGAGCAGATGAACGAGATGCCGGTATTCTTTTATGGTTCCCAAGGTTCTTTTGCCAAGGATCTGTCTGCCGGAAAACACATCAAACAGCCGCATTTCAATCTCGAGGCTTCTGCCGATACAGGTGTAGCCGCCATACAGTAGCAGTTCGGCGCCGATGACAGACCAATCCTTGAAGCGAATGTTCCCCGGTTCCAGCGTTTCGCCTTTCTGCATCAGAAAGGCCTCCTTGTTTATGAGACTGAAATAGCCGCTGTGGGAAAGGTCTTTTGACAACACATCCGTCAGCTTGAGCGCCAAGCCCGGGTGCTGGTTTTCCCTTGTCAGGTTTTTAAACTCGGGAACGGCAATACGGAATTTTTGAATGGACGGGGCATTGATATCAATATAGATCCGGCAGGCCCCGGGCATGGGAGAGGAAAAAAAGACGGAAACAAACACCGCAATCAGGATTAGGGTCGTTGTCGTTTGGAAAGGCCAGGAAATTTTCAAAAATTTATTATGCATGGAAGAGGATTCCTCCCCGAAGCCTAACGGTTTTTCAGATCACTCAGATTAAAATTGATTTCAATCTGCTCATGGCTTTTTCTGTAGCCTTCCGGAAACGGGGGCAAGGGATTGGATCGTTTTACAGCCAGTAGAACGGATTGGTCAAAAAGATCGCTGTTCGAACTCTTTTTGAGATGGAAGTCGAGAATCGTACCATCATTCTTGACATTAACCACCACGATAGCAACAGGGTTCTGATTATCGACCGTCGGGTAAGACCAGTTGCTTTTAATCTTTTCAAATACATCCAGCTTGTACAGGCGCACGGCGATGCTTTCATCCTCTGATCCGGAGGAAAACGGCCCCGGCGTTGGGCTGGTCGGTTTATCCGTAACAGGGGCGGGAGCGGTTTGGGGGATTTTTTCTTCTTTCCCGGTTTTTGCGGAGATCCCGGCCATGACCTGATCCAGAAGTTCGGCAGGCGATATGGCAGGCGTTTTGTCGTCGGGAGGTTTCAGCCGAATAGTCCTTTTTGCAATGGCAACCGGCTTTTCGCGTATCTTGACGCTGCCGATTCTCCGGGCAGTGCGCTCTTTCCCGGAAATATACAGCCCGCCAGTCTTTTTGGACCGGACTCTAAATTCGCTGCCGGGGCGCGTTCCGGCCGGCATTTCCACCAGATCCACGTTATAAACGATATCTTTTACTCTCCGGCTCCCCATTGGGTCCGGAGCCAGGAAGATCGTCGAAAAAACGGTCACATGGAGGAGCAGGGACAGGATGAACATCCTGCGCCATTTCTGATCAGTCCAACCATCGGGTACCGGGTCCACCCGCGAGGATTCCATGTCCATCAGTCCACAGGTTCAGTGACCATGCCGAGTTTGTCGATACCGGCCTTCTTGACCCGGGAGATCACCTTGATGACAAAGCCGTAAGGAACATCCTTGTCCGCCTTGAGCAGCAGTACTTTTTCCCGGCGGTTTTCGAATATCCGTCTGGTTTTGTTTTCCAGGTCTTTCAGCCGGATGCGATAGGTTCCCAGAAAGATCTCTTTTTTCCTGTTGACGGTGATGACCAGGGGATCTTCCTGGTTTTTGATGCGGCTGGTTGTGGTTTTCGGGAGATTGACCTCAACCCCCTGCATCATCATGGGCGCGGTAACCATGAAAATAATAAGAAGTACCAGCATCACGTCCACCAGTGGCGTGACGTTGATGTCTGACATCAGTTTTCTGTTATCGCCGGTGTAAGCCATGATACTGCATGAAAATGCGGATTTTCGAGAAATTTAAGTTTCCCCAAAAAGCGGACTGAAATTGTATCCATCCATCAAGACGGAGCCGCTATTTCAGGGTCCTGCTGGTGGTCTCATGCTTGAATAGCTGTCTTTCGATCAGGCTCAGGAAGTCGGACTTGAAAATGTCCATCTCCGCTCTCAGTGCCGAAATATTCTGGTTGAAGTAATTATATGCCACTACTGCAGGGATCGCTGCAGCCAGACCGGCTGCCGTAGCGATCAGGGCCTCCGATATGCCCGGCGCAACAACTGCCAGGTTGGCCGCCCCCTTGAGACCGATTCCCCGGAATGAGTCCATGATTCCCCAGACTGTACCGAACAGTCCGATAAACGGGGCGGTGTTGCCTGTTGTCGCCAGGAAGCCGATAGCCTTTTCCAGTCGGTTAACCTGGTCGGTTTCCGCCCTTTTCAGGGACCGTTCAAGATTGTCCATGATCGTGCGTTGGGATCGAAGCGCATTGTCCATGCCGGACGGGGAGCCGCCTGCTTCGGGGTTCTGCGCTTTCTGGATCTTCTGGATCCGGCCAAGTTCAGCGTATCCCGCACGGAAAAGCCGCGCCACCGGACTGAAAGGCACGTCCCGGCACGCCTCGTGGACCATCTTCAGATCGCGTCCTTCCCAGAAAACCTCAAGGATACTTTCCGTCTCCTGTTTTGCGTTCCAGAACAGCCTCAGTTTCACGAATATGATTGCCCACGAAACAATGGAAAAAAACATGAGGATTGCCAGGACAAATTTGACCATGGGTCCGGCATGCACGATCATCTGGAACAGATCGCTTTCGGCTGTGCCTGTTATGGAAGCATAAACCGGGCTTTGGATGATGAATGGTATTTCTGTCATGATAACCCCTGAAAGTAGAATCCCGACAGTATCAGCAGGCGGTTCATATCTGTGTCCGGGCAGTCCGGAAGAGCGGTTTTGGACTCATCCCGGATTAGAATGTTTCTCAGAATAAACCCAGGCAGTTAACTCAGATCAAAGCCGGAAATGCCGGTTTCCGGACATGTTTCACCTGAATGGGGAAGGTTTGAGTTTGAACCGGGTGATCAGAAAACCGGCCAGGCCTTTGACATCTGACAGGGGGAACCGCGGAACCCGAAGGTCAACGGCCACATCACTTACCAGCGCTATCAGCGCGTCGTCATTGGCGCACAGGGGGGTTTTGTCCCGCCCATCCGGCCGGAAAACCTCCACCTTGATGCGCCCGGCTTTTTTATAGCCCTCTGTCAGAATAATGTCCACACCGGAAATCAGGGGCAATAACTCCTCCGGAGAATGATCATGATCCACATCCATGACCATCCCGACCTGAAAAGGCGAGGCAATCATGCTCAGCACCGCGCCGGCATGCTTGTGCCGCCAGCTGTCTTTTCCAGGGGTGTCCATTTCAAAACCGTGAACGTCATGCTTGATGGTTCCGACTCTGAACCCGCGCCGGACAAGTTCCGGGATCAGTTTTTCAAGAAATGTCGTCTTGCCGGCCCCGGACGAGCCGACGAGAGACACAATGGGTGGTCGGACCGGATTATTCTTTTTTTTGAGGCGATTCGGGTCTTTCATCCTGAAAAATACGCGTGAAAATTCGGTTGTCTTCCCGGATACAGCTTTCTTTCAGAAGCCGGTATTTCTCCAGGAGTCTTTTCCCTTCCTCTGTGAGGCGGCTCCCCGACTTTCTGCTTGTATCCACGAGCCGGGTGTTCAAGTGTTTTTCCGTGGCCTTGATTTTGGCCCATACGGCCTTGTAGGACATCTTCATGATCTTTGATGTCTGATTGATGGATCCTGTTTTCTCTATATTTTCAAGTATTTGCTGTCTTCCCTCCCCCATGATGATGCCGTCATGCTCATCAACGATCCATTGTCTGGATTTCAGCTTAAGCATCACCATCAGCGCCTGCCCCGATCTCTTTCCACAGTTGGCCGCTTCTGGATGGGTCATAGCCCCCGAGCGAGAGGACCCGTTCACGGAAGCGGCTGGACCGGATCGTCTCCAGCACGGCCCGAACGAGCGGTTCATCCAGGATGGTCGTTGGGATTATAAGGTCGTATTGTTCTTTTTCAAGGGGAATAAAGTCCAGGTCCAGGGCCTTGGCTGCTGCAAATATGCCCAGACCGCAGTCGGCGGCCCCGCTCAGCACATCCACCGCCACGGACATATGGGTGAATTCTTCGTGATCATAGCCCCGGATCGATTCGGGCCGGATCCCCTGCTGAGTCAGTTTGTAGTCCAGGAGGACCCGTGTCCCGGAACCCGCCTGACGGTTGACAAAGGTGACGCCATCTCTTGTCAGGTCTTCAATTCCACGGATTTCCTTCGGATTTCCTTTTGCCACGATCAGTCCCTGTTCTCTCCGCACGAGATGAAATACGCTGACCGATCTGCCCTTCAGGTATTTCCGGATATAGGACAGGTTGTATTCTCCGCTCTCCGTATCCAGCAGATGGGCCCCGCACATGTGGCAGGTCTCTTTCCGGAGCGCAATCAGTCCACCGAGGCTGCCCACGTTGGCAGATGAAATCCGTATGTTGAGTCCGTGTTGTCTGATTTCGTCTGCAAGCACATCGAGCGTCATGTCGTGACTGCCGATAATGACAACGGTATTGTCGAGGTCCCGTTCGTCCACAAGGAGGTCCGCGTCAATACTTTCATTTTGTGAAACCCCCTCCGAAAGGGCCGGGATCCGGATAATGCCTTCCGCCCGGGTCAGGGAAGTGATCGAACCAGCAGCCCTTTCAAGCGGTGTGGCAACATATTTCGTGCCGACCCTGCCGATGCTGACCCGCAGAAACTCCTCCGTCCCCGGCCTGGACGGGATATCCCGGGTAGGATAGACGGGGATGGTTCTGGGTTCCGGTGCAAGGCTTCCCTGAAGCCGGTAAAGCAGGGGTTTTACAAACTGCTCGAAGCAGATGATCGCGGAAACAGAATAGCCGGGATTCCCCACGACCGGTTTTTCGTTCACGATTCCCAGGATCGTAGGTTTTCCGGGCATTATGGCTACCCCGTGCACCAGGACCTCACCGGTCTCACGGATGACGTGGATCGTGTAATCCCTGCTTCCCGATGACGACCCCGCATTGATGATGACCAGATCTGCTTCCGAGGACACGGCCTGTTGAAGGGCCCCCCGGATTTTTTCTTCAATGTCCGGAACAATATCCGAGATGACGGGAACACCGCCAGCTTCCCGGACCATTGCGGCAAGCACCTGTGAGTTGTATTCGATGATTTGATTGTTTTTCAGGGATCCCGGTTGTGCGGCGGCCTCATGGCCAACCAGTTCCGATCCTGTCGGGATAATCACCACCTGAGGCTTTTTCCAGACCCTGAGCTCGGTCAGACCAGCACTGATGAGGGCTCCGATATCCCATGGCCGGAGCCGATGATTCTGGGGAAACAGCAATTGAGTGGCCACGATATCCTCGCCCACCTTTCGCACATTCTGCCAGGGATGAACAGGGGCCCTGATTTCCAGATGTTCGCTGTCCACTTGGTGGATTTTTTCCACCATGATGACAGCGTCGAACGGATGAGGAAGCGGTTGGCCGGTATTGACCCAGACAAAATCCCTCCCTGCCTGCAGGACCCGAGGATGTTTTTCCGTGGTTCCGTAGGTCTTCTCCGCCCGGACCGCGATGCCATCCATGGCCGCAGAGTGGCAGGACGGTGCCGAACATTTTGCCGGAACCGGCTGGGCCGTAATACGGCCCAGGGCTTCGGTAACCTTGATCGTTTCAATCCCCGTCCGTCTGCCAGGTCCCAAACGGGAAAAAAACGCTTCCCGTGCCTCCTCGAGGGGTTTCATCGCCAGATAAACCTGCCGTTTCACGGTATACCTCCACGGCCGGCCACACCGTCAGACACTTGATGAAAGATGGGGGCTGAGCCTTACTTTTACCTTCTGACCTTCATAGAGGCCCTCTGTATTCAGATCAATACGGATGAGGCCGTCGGACTCCACAAGTGTTGAGATCAGGCCTGATTTTCCAAACACCGGCCGGGCCACAAGCACGTCCTTCTGATGTACCAGTTTTACCCGGACATAGTCCTCTCTGCCGGTGGCGGATTCCACATTGCGGGAGAGAACCGCTTCCACCTCCAGTTGAAAATCTTCCGGGGATCGGGTTCGGCCGGAAAGGCATTGGATGAGGGGCCCCATGAAAACATCCGCGACGACCAGGGCCGAGGCGACATGGCCGGGGAGCCCCACAACCGGTTTGGTTCCGGATTTTCCGATAATCGTCGGTTTTCCGGGACTGATGGATATGCCGTGAACGAGAAGCTCAAAGTCCTGCAACGTTTCAAAGACCTTTAATGTCAGATCCCTTGTCCCGACAGAACTTCCGCCCGATATCCAGACCGCTTCCGCCCGGGCCAGGCTTTTATGGAGCCGGGTCTTCAGGTCCTCAAAGTGATCCGGACAACGCCCTGCGTTTACGGGCTCGGCCCCAACACTACGGCAGAAGGCGGCAAGCGTATAACGGTTGATATCCCTGACTTGACCGGGCCCGGGATGTTCGGAAACCGAGACAATCTCATCTCCGGTGGAGATGATGGCCACCCTCGGCTTCCTGTATACCCGGATTTGTCTCCGGCCCAGCCCGGCGAGGAGCCCCAAATCCTGAACACGCAGTTTGTGGCCTCTCTTAAAGACGGTTCCCCCTTTCTTGAAATCGTCCCCAGGTTGAATGACGTTTTCCAGGGGCGAGATGGCGCGGCTGACCTCAAGGGTTTGTTCGTCCAGGAGGTGACAGTGTTCGATCATGACCACACCGTCCGCGTTTTCCGGCAGCATGCCGCCTGTGGCAATCCGGAATGCGTGGCCTTGGCTCAACCCGGATGGTGACTGCCGGCCCATCAGGATTTCACCGGATATGGTCAGAAGTGCCGGCAGACTTTCACTGGCGCCGAAGGTGTCTCTGGACCGGACGGCATATCCGTCTACGACAGACCTGAAAAAATGAGGCAGATCTTCCTGTGAGATGACATCCCGGCTCACAACCCTGCCCAGTGCATATTCCAGGGGCACGGTTTCTTCTCCTGACGGGCCGAACTGTTCGATCAGCCTGAGGACATCCTCCGATTTTTTGAGTTTGAAAAATGACGGCATCCTGTCTCAACCCTGTGCAGCGATTTTTCATGAACCTTGCAATATATGTCATGAAAGACATAACGGTTCAACAAAAAAGTTTCAGCATTCGTCCGGACGGAATTAAGGGTTGTCCGGCCGGGCCGGAATTGGTACCCTCCAGACGCTGAGTTTCTGAAATGTGGAAGGAGGTGGAAATGTGGAACCGCATTGGCGTGAGACGGCAGTGGCAATAATTTCGAATTACAGGCCCGTAATAGAGGTGTGCATCCGTGTGCTGGCACTTCTTGTGCTGGCTGCGCTTGTCTGGCGGATATTTAACAAGGTGATCGGCAGACTTGAAAACAAATACCGGCTTCGTCCGTTTTTTGAAAAGAATGAATCTTTTTTTTCTTTACTGAAACAGGGTGGACATTACCTTATTCTGATTTTTTCCGGTATCGGCCTGATCGATCTGCTGCATGCCGCCATTATTGAAAATGCATTCTATGCGTTCATGATCCTGCTGCTGGCTCACATCGTGAACGGGATTATCAAGTCGATAATCCCTTATCTGAGGGAGCGGGTGGCGGTCAAAACCCGGACCGCGATCGATGATGTTGTTCTGGGGCTGATGGAGAAGTTCTCCAGCGTGATCGTTTACGGCATGGGCGTGGTGCTCGCACTGGATAAACTGGGTGTGAACATTGTGCCCTTTGTGGCTGGTGCGGGCATCGCCGGTATCGCAATCGGATTTGCCGCAAAGGATACCCTGTCAAACCTGATCGCGGGCGTCCTTTTGATCATAGATCGTCCTTTTGAGTTAGGAGACAGGATCGAGGTCTGGATGGCGCCGAAGAATACAGCGAGCTGGGGCGATGTTATTGATATCGGACTGCGGGCGACCAAAATCCGCACGACGGACAATATCGTGATCGTCATTCCCAATAACGAGATCATGCGGCGCGATATCATCAACTACACAGCAGGTTCAAAAGAGATCCGGGTACGAATTCCCATTGGAATTGCCTATGACGCGAATGTTAAAAAGGCCAAACAGGCCATTATCAATGTGGCCCTGGAACTCGATTGGGTGATGAAGTCCCCCCCGCCGGTTGTAGTGGTCCGAAATTTCGGGGAATCGTCTGTTGATCTGCAGGCGAGGGTCTGGATCCGGGAACCGCGTCGCAGGATGGATACGATCTCTCACATCACCGACAGGGTAAAGGAGGTCTTTCAGCAGGAAGGAATCGAGATTCCGTATCCCAAGCGGGATATTTATATCAAAGAAAAGGTAAGTTTCTGACCCGGTCCGGGGTTTCTGAAGGACCGGGTTTTTTTGCAGCCTCATCCATGTTCCCCTCTCATACCGGAGGCGCTTATTCGTCTGAAAAATTGCATCCGGTGTGATGGTTTTTCTTGACTTGCCCGGCTGTGATCTTATTATTTTTCTCTGCAGGCGTGTATATGGCAAACTCATAGGCAGACGGCTTTGGCACCATGAACCGGAATTTATGCTGTCCTTTTATGAGGTGATATCATGGGATGGGATGAAGACTATGAAGGCAGTTACTCGCTGGAGGAAGAAGATGAGATCGCCCTGATCGAAGCCGGTCAGGATGGTGAATTTCTCCCGGACCCGTTGCGGGAAGAGCTGGACTATGAGCTGTATGAACAGGAAAAAGAAGAAGCGGACTCGGATGATTTTCCGGATTCTTTCGAGGAATGGAAGTTGATGAAAGAGCAGGAAAAGTGGGAACGGGAAGACGAGGTGATCGAGAACGATATCCTGGTGGAATACGAAGAGTAGAACGGCAAGCCGGATCGGCAGGCTTGAGGATCGCCGGACCCGGTTCCCGGCCGTGACCGGCCTTTCTGGCCCGGGTTGCTGGATCCAGGCGTTTTTTGTTGTTCCGTTTCTTGTGATGAGTTTCCTGAGAGACCATTCAACGTGAAGAAGGCGAGAAAACACGGCCCCATCCGGACGAGCGGCCGCTGGTTGCGACGGGTGCTGCTGAAAATTTTGATTCTGTTCGTCATTTTTACCTTCGTCGAAGTCCTGTCCCTCAGATTTGTTAACCCTCCCTTTACGGTGTCTGTTGCCTGGGACTGGGTGCAACACCGGATGAATGCGAAAAAATACCGGATGCCCCTCTACCTCTGGCAGGACTTGAACAGGATCTCGCCGTATTTGAGAAGAGCGGTTCTCGCAGGTGAAGATCAGCGTTTTTTGCAACATCATGGATTTGATTTTATCGAAGCGAGACAGGCGCTGAAGGACATGCTTTTTGCGGACCGGGTTCGGGGGGCCAGTACGATTTCCATGCAGGTTGCCCGAACGGTCTATCTCGTTCCGCAAAGGACCGTGTCGCGAAAGCTGGCAGAGGCCTATTATGCCATGCTGATCGAGTTGTTGTGGCAGAAGCAGAGAATCCTGGAGATATATCTGAACACGGTTGACTGGGGAACCGGGGTCATGGGGGCCGAAGCCGCTTCAGTAAAGTATTTTCGCACGCACGCGGATCGTTTGACCCCTTCCCAGGCCGTGCTTTTGGCTGCGATTCTTCCCAGTCCCCACAAGTGGTCGCCCGTAAGACAAAATGCTGACGTTGTCCGGAGATACCGAAAAATCATGCGTCAGATTCATGCGATGCCGCTGATATCCTGGCCTCACGGTGGATAACATCCGGACAGGGATTGCCCGGGATCCCGGGCAATCCCTGTCATGTCAGACGCAGGCC
>CAYTJI010000037.1:0-9938 GCA_964438065.1 uncultured Desulfobacteraceae bacterium
TTTCAATTTATAGTGATTATTCTTTTAAACTAATTCTAATTTTACTAAAATAAAAGGAAATTATGCTAAATGTAATCAAAAATATTAGTATTGAAAAAATATTCAAGATATCATTAAAAGTTATTATCAATACGCTTATTGTCTTTATAATTATTGTGTTAATCTTGGGTCTTGCAAAAACTATATACTCAATAAAAGGATTGATCCCTATAGAACAATTTGCCGATGGATTTAATCATATCATTACAGACATACTGTCTTTTTTGGTAATCTTGGAACTATTTAGAAGTTTTGTTGAATATTTTAAATCAAAACGATTTCGTCTTCATAGCATGATGGACCCTTTCATTATATTTGTTGTCCGAGAACTCTTAGTAATTCTCTATACCCATGAAAAAGTTATATGGCAAAATATTATAGGGTTCGCCATATTAGTTCTTTCATTGGGAATTGTTCGAACTTTAGCCGTTATTTATACTCCTGAATCCGAAAAAATAAAATAAGTATTCATTATCGATTATCAGGAAGATAAATTTTCTTTCTTTTTATCTTTTGTCAATCAGATTGCCCTTTTCATGAAGCCCACATAACTTGATGAATAACCCTACTTCGGTCCGAATATCTCGAACTCATCTTCTTTTTTTTCAGGCCGCACCGGGGAAGTGTTGCGGATTTTTCTGGTGCGCTTTTTCCGCTTTGGTTTTTGATAAAACTTCACAACAAATTCCCTAGGCATGGGGTCGCGGGTTTTCACCAACGAATCGGGGATAAAAACTTCATTTCCGGCACATAAATGATCCGGGTTGATATTTGGATTGGCAACAGCCAGCAGTTCCCATTTCCGACTGTCTCCAGTGTACCATTTTGCAATAATGGGAAGCGTTTCCTTTGGATATCTGACGACGTGGACTACCGGCATGTCTTTTTTTTCAATCGGTTGCCAGGAATCCGTCTTTCCGTTTTTCAGGCTGCAGCCGATGGTTATCGAAAACAGCGCACAGATTGCGAATATAAAGCGGATTCTTCGTGTCCGGTTCCGGTTATCCTGTTTTATTTTCATCGCGCGTTAACCGTTCAAGAAGCTTTCGGGCCTGCGAGTTATCGGCATTGAAGCGGACTGCCCGTTCAAGATTGGATATGCTTTCCTGTTTTTTCCCGAGTTTCTTCTGGACAACTGCCAGATTAAAAAAGGCCTCGTCAAGAAAAGGCGGAGACAATTCAACGGTACGTTCATACATTTCCTCTGCCCGCGGATAGTCCCTGTCAATCGCATAGTAGATATATCCGAGGTTGAAATATACCCCAGGGATATCCGTGCCCAAAGCAATAGCCCTGTTGTAGGAAGCTGCAGCGCTGCGGTAGTCCTTTTCCTTTGTATACAGCCGGCCGAGCAGGTAATGAGCAGCCGTATTTTCCGGATTCATTTCAAGAGACCGGAAAAGAAGGTCCTTTGCTTTTTTCGGGTCGTCCGAAGCGATTTTTGCGGCCAGGCCATTCAGCGCCTGTGCATAGGGTGCCGCGGCACGGGCTTTGAGCGAAGGTTGTTTTGCCAGAATTTCCTTGAGCAGCCGGATCGCCGCTGAATATCTTTTTTCCCGCACGAGTTTCCGGCTCATTTCTAGCTCGGGGGGATCCGGGATTACACCTGGCGCCACATTTTTCCCAGGCCCGGCATGATCCGGCGAATGCCGATCGGCTGTATATGTCTGACTTATGGTTTTTGT
Organism: uncultured Desulfobacteraceae bacterium; assembly: GCA_964438065.1. Lineage (GTDB taxonomy): Bacteria > Desulfobacterota > DSM-4660 > Desulfatiglandales > Desulfatiglandaceae > CAYTJI01. The sequence continues at coordinate 1,725 of CAYTJI010000037.1, forward strand.
CATGCCGGTGGCTTCCACCCTGTCCTGGGCGAACAAATGAAGAACGATGTTTTTCCCCTGGCAGAAGATTTCACCCGGCCTTTCAGCCGTATGTATGAAGAAGAAAAGCACAATTCCAAGGATAAGTACCAGAGCGAAGGTCCTGCCGGTAATCCGGCTCCGGTCAAAAGCTGTCGTGTCAATAGCCTGTGTTTTTTCATTCCGGGTTGTCCGGGCATGCACCGGCTGCCCAAGGATTTGTGATTCAGCCTGCCGCATCGCCCGCTGTTCTGCAGCCGCCTCCTTTCGGAGAAGGGTTTTCACGTATTTCGAAATTGTTCCTGACCCCGGCCTGCCGGAAAGGGCCGAGATACAAAGTTCAAGGTCTGCCGCCATTTCATCTGCGGACTGATAACGCTGCGCTCTTTTGCCGGCAAGGGCCTTATGAAGAATATCATAAAGCAGAGAAGGAAGATTTTTTTCAACCCGTTCCGGCGGTTCGAAATCGGCTCTGCAGACGCGGGGATATATGTGATAGGTATCTCCGGAAAACATCCGTTTGCGGGTTACCAGTTCATAAAGAACAATACCAACGGAAAAAATGTCCGAACGATGATCAATTTCCTCCCCCCGGGCCTGTTCGGGGGACATGTAGGCGATTTTTCCCTTGATCAGATCGGACTGCGTCCTCGTGTTTTGATTCGCAGCCTTGGCGATGCCGAAATCAATGATTTTTACCTGCCCGTCATAGGTAATGAACACATTCTGTGGACCGATGTCCCGATGGATGATTTTCAACGGTTTGCCGTGAAAGTCTTTCAGCGTGTGGGCGTAATTCAATCCCCGGCACACCTGCGAGGTGATATAAAGAGAGTCCTCCAGTCTGAACCATTTTCCGCTCTGCTTGGATTTTTGCGTAATATACTTGAGGTCCCGGCCAAGCAGGTATTCCATGGCCAGAAAGTACTGTTCTTCCATGCTTCCGAAATCGTAAATCTGGACGATGTTGGGATGCTGAAGAAAAGCGGCAAGCTTGGCCTCTTCGATAAAAGAAGTGACCAGTGATTCTTCACCGCTCAAGTGGGGAAGAATTTTCTTGATGGCAACGAGTTTTTCAAACCCCTGGACGCTGGTTATCTTGGCCCTGTAGAGTTCGGCCATGCCGCCCGTGGCGATTCGGTCCAGAAGCGTGTACTTTCCGAATTGAAATGGTTTGAATCCTGTCATGGGTTTCATCCGGATAAAACCGGAGCGTCATCCGGTGCCTCTTGCCTGCGTTTCAACATCGCCGTCCAGGCCCACGGCGGTTTCGTTACAGTCCGTGGATATTTTTGATCCTGACGACCATTTCAGAAAGGTCGGAGGTCAGGGTTTCGATGAACGATTGCGCGTCCGGGGTTTTTTCCGAGTCGAAATTCGTTGCTGCACCTGCAACCTGCATGGTAACCGGAACGCCTTTTATTTCCAAAGGCTCGGTATTCAATAATCTCAGATGCCGTTTAAGGGCCAGTTTCGCCTCGTCTTCCGGCGTCATGGGCAGCAGTGCAACCAGCTTGTTGCCACCAAGCACTGCAGCCATATCCGCCCCCCGAATCTCCGTCGCCAACTTTTGCATGACCGCCCGCACCAAGGCCTTTTTGCTAATGGATCCCGCAGGGGCAGGGCCTTTCGGTTGGGCGGATACGATCGAAAAAGACAACGTCGCAAAGGGGAGGTCATAACGCAGGGACCTGGAGATCTCCTTTTCGAGAAAAAATTTCAATCCTTCGGCATCCAGGATGTCTCCGGCCAGTATTTTTTTCTTCTTTCTTTTTTTCTTGATTTCCTTCTGCCGGGAGATCTCCTCAAAAATTGTCTTGAAATCGTTTTCATCCAGACCCCTGGATTGTGCCTCTGCGCGGACCATTCTTAATATCGAGCCCAGTTCTTCGTCTTTCTCGACACTTTCCTCGAGGATTTCCAGCACACTCAAGTCCTGCCGGGATTCATCTTCCGGGTGATCGGACTGCTGAGCACGCCATTCATCCTTGAGCCGCTCAAACATTTCGTCTATCCGGCTGTTGAGCTTTTTCTCGAGCCGATCCAGGATGTCATTGTGCACATCCATGTTTTTCAATCGGCCCAGGATCTGGGACTCGATACTGCCAATGACCTCACGCAGGTGTTCCTCTCCATCTTCTCCGGCCATGTCCATAGCCATTTTTGATCCCAGTCGTTCTATATAGTCGACGAGGAGATCGGTCAGCACATGTTCATCACCGGTTCCTTTTCGGATTTCCGCGGCCAGAAAGATCAGTTCGGCAGCCTGTACGGGGTTGTTTCTGACTTCATGAATCAATTCGCTTCCGTCAAGGCCGACCTGATCCGCACTTTCCTGCAGGATCTTGGACAGTTCCTCGCTTTGAAGCTCATTCGAAAGCTCCTGCACCAGTATCAGGTAATCGGAAAGCGGCATGCCCTCTTCCAGAAGGGCTTTTTTGATTTTGGGCATCAGCCGCTTGAGTTCATTCGCATCCGGGACCAGTCGTTTCAGGATCCGGGCCAGGCGTACGGCTGAAATCTGTCCGGATCGGTATTCTTCCTTTATCAATCGAATCAAGACCCTGTCCGTGATCTCATCGGCTTTATTGAGAATTTCCTTCTCATTGGGATATGTGATTCCCAGGGACTGCTGGAGTTTGATACCGTTGATCAACTGTCTTTTCATTTCAAAGACAGCAGCGGCCAGCTCTGACAGTTCCGCGCCGTCACCTCCTGCGCCGCTGCTTTTACCGGTCCCCGGACCGGCCTCGACGGATGTTTTTCCCGTGCCTGTCCCGTCTCCGGACCCGCCCGCCCCGAAGCCGGACAGGTGCTTTTCGACAACATCCTCCATCATTTGGAGCTGATGGACGAGGGCCAGTCCCGGCTGTTTGTCGTCAGCCTCACTTTGGCGGTACATGGACAGATCCGTCTGGATCATATCCTTGGACAATCCGACCGGGTTTTCGGTAATATTTTTGATGGAAAGTGTCTTCTCAAACTCTTCCATCAGCACGCTTTCCAGGACCATATCCAGGAACATCTTTTTTGAACGGACTTGACTGTCGTCCGTCATGTCGGAAGACATTTTTTCAAAAGTCTCGCGCGAGACGATTTCCTCGTCCGTTGAGACCTTTTTGAAAAAGACATGATTAATTTTAATGTGCCTGATTCCCTGCTTTTCCAGGGCCTTTTTCATTTTTGTAACATGCGGGTATTTTTTCAGAGACGTGAATATTTCCACGAAACCTCTGGTTTCCCGCCGGTCCAGGCCTTTATAGAATGAGATGGAGAGGATCTCCGCTTTTTTGAAATGTGCCACCATTTTGCTGGTGTTAATTCGGGGATCAACGGGTTCTTCATCTACAAAAAACTGTTCCTGGTTCATAATGAAGACCAGGGGGGAATGGATGTCGAGGATGTTCTGAATAATGGGCAGGAAATCATCCACGGCTTGTCTGCAATAAGGATGATTCGCGTCATACATGGTCGAACGGTTGAACAACAGAAAAAAAGACCGGCCGAAATTCGCGAGTTTTTTCGGATCAATCGTTGGTTCGGGCATGAGGTTTCTCTTAGGATCTGTTTTTCAAAAACCGTTCTCTGTATTCCCGGAGCCGTTCCAGAAAGTCGCGGCATGTGGCGAATCGGTTTTCCGGGTCAAAGGATATGGCCTTAAAGACGATTCTGTCCATTTCCCGGTGAACCATCCGGTTCATTTCCGATGGTTTCTTTTGAAATAACCCGTTTTTGTGCTGTAATTTCATCTGCAGCAGTTCAATTGCAGAGTTCCATGCCGGTAACGGCAGGTTTGACACAAGCATTTCAAAAAGCATAATGCCGGCCGCGTAGATATCGGCACGTCCGTCTACCGGGTCATTCAGGATCTGTTCCGGGGGCATGTAGACCGGTGTTCCCTGAATCATTGCCCCTCCCTGCTCTTCCGGCCCCCGCGTCACCTTGGCAATACCGAAATCCACAATAATCGGGCGCTTGGTGTGCGTTTCAATCAGCACGTTGGCGGGTTTTATATCCCTGTGAATCGTGTCTTCCCGGTGGGCGTAATCCAGGGCATCGAGCACCTTTATAATGATATCAACGGTTGCCCTTACCGGCAGGATTCGTCTGGACGGCAGCATGTGTTTGCGGGCCGCCTTGATATAGTCGGCCAGGGACCGGCCCTGTACCAGCTGCATGGCGAAAAACAGGAATTCTTCGGTTTCGCCGACTTCATATATCTGAATAATATTCGGATGTGAAAGGATTGCTGCGGCTTCGGCCTCGTGCTGAAAACGCTCTGCGGTTTCCGGTGTCAGGAGCGATTTGGGCAAAATTTTGAGCGCGATCTGGCGTTTCAATGTCCTTTGATAGGCGATGAATACAACAGCGGCCCCCCCCCGAGCGAGTTCCTTCAGGATTGTGGTCGTACCGACCTGTTTTCCGACAAGGTGATTGAGATTAAGCTTTCCGATAGAAGTCATGATGAATCACTGTCCGGACAGCCGTCCGGCCGGGAATAAGTCCCTTTTCCAACAATATTTCAAATCCGGTCAACGGGTTTGCGCTTCACCGGGATCGGGCGCAGACCTCCTTCCTGCGGATGGGCACTATGCAAGTTTTACCTCAAAGTGAATGAACGGCATTTTCCCGGACGGATGGCGCTGTATTTTGCGGCCGAGACTGATATCGCCCTTTCCGAACAGGGTGGCTTCATCGCGTTTGATCCTGACCGCCTTTTCCCCCTGGATCGCACAGTAGGTTCCATTCGTGCTCTGATCGATCAGCACGAATTTTCCACGCCGATATTCGATACGGGCATGGGTTCGAGAGACGCGGATGTCGTCAATCACCAGGTCATTGTGACTTTGACGTCCCAGCGTAAGCGCAGGATGGTTCTGATCAACGACAAAAACCTGATTACCCAGCCGCAATTGCAGGGAAGTCTCTGCGATCAGAGAGTCCAGAGAAGCATCCAGCATGATGGTTTCGTCTTTCTCCTCCCATACAATTTCATATATGTTGATTTCTCCGGATTTTCCTTTTATCGCTGTCCTGTCAATATTCCGGGACATGTTCCTGTGTCGGGGATGCATTGACCGCACGGTCTCCTCGGTGGTAATGATCTGTCGCTGTTTCGCCAGGCTCACCATCCGCGCCGCGACATTGACGGCGTCCCCGAACACATCGTCATCTTCCACAATGACCGGCCCGAACTGAATGCCCACATAAATATTCGGCGGAAGGTTATCGTCAACCCGAAGATCAATCAGACCGCGGTTCATTTCAATTGCCGCATCAACCGCATGGTCGATATCAGCGAAGGTGCACATGATTTCATCGCCAATGGTTTTGATCACCCTGCCGTGGTGGCTTTCCGTCACGCTTGACAGGACGGAAAGGCATTGTCCGATCAGTTCCCGGGCGGCCTTGTTTCCAAGGCTTTCATAGAGCCGGGTACTGTTTGCGACGTCCGCAAAAACAATGGCCAGTTTAACGTTTTCTCGTGTCATGGATTTTCCATGCCGCCGCGTCATGGCAGCGGTTTGTTTTCGTTTATTCGATGATACGGCCGGGCATGGGTTTCCGCATCAAAGAAAACAACGACGGCTGTAATGTTGTCCGTTCCTCCGGCCGCATTCGCACGCTCCACAAGGACGGTGCTGGCCTTTTCCGAGGTGTCGGTGGAAACCAGGATGTCGTGAATCTGTTCGTCATCCAGCATGGACCAGAGGCCATCAGAGCACAAGAGCAGTCGGTCCCCGCTTTGAAGTTCCTGACAGTGATATTCAGGGTCCTCGGGGAAAGGGAACCCGATGGCGCGCGTGATCACCTGCCGGGGCGGCCTTTCCGGATCAGTTTCCTCCCCTGAGCCGGCTTTTTCCCTGTAGGCGGCGATGGCTGAATGGTCCACGGTCAACTGGGTGATCCCCTGTGCATCTGCGATATAGCACCGGGCGTCGCCAACGTGACAGGTGTGCAGTACGTTCCCGTCTATCATTCCGGTGACAAGCGTGCACCCCATGCCGTGTCTGGATTGATCTTCGCGCGCCATTTCCATTACCGTGTCGTTTGCATGATGAAGACCCTTGATGAGAAAATGACGGATTTCTTCCTGATTCCCGCGTACTTTTCTGACAGCGTTTCTTGAAAAGTAGTGGTTCAGCGTCTCAATGGCCGCCTGACTGGCGACCTCGCCGGCATTGTGACCACCCATTCCGTCGGCTACCAGGAAAATGTTCCGGTCCGGCAGGATGCAGAAGCTGTCCTCATTATGACTCCGGACCCTGCCCGTGTCTGTTTTTCCGGCGCTGGAAATATTCCGACGTGACATGCCGAAAAGCTTTCTTAATAAACCGCCCATATTAAAGTTCTCCCAAGTCATTATATCGGTAAAACGGCGTCCAAAGTTTAGCGTAGTGCCCATCAATCAATGAAATTCGGGCACGGGTGAGTTTCCAATCCGGAAATGCGAATTTTGCGTAAGGCCAATGAAATCATTGGATTACGCAGAGGCGTACATCCGGTACGCCGTACCTGTCTGCGTGCGGGGACGCATAGGCAGGCAAGTGATCCCGCAGATTGACGCAGGGATTGCGCGAAAAGGCCATTTATGGATCGGAAACGAGCGTAGGCAACCCGGACGTCTCTTTCATGCAGGATGGGCGGGACGGCCGGCAATCCTCATACGATCCGTTGTCCGCATTCCCTCTAACATACTGAAAAAAGGGGTTTCAAGACAATCATCGGATCAGACAGGTCGTTTCATGCGGGTTGCAGGAATGGGGACAATTCTTGGGAGGACAAGTCGGGAAGGAGAGGGTTTGTCCGATGGGGCGGATGGAACGGGGGCTAATAGAAGCGGATTTTTGTTGAACGGATTTTGATAATGTCTCCCTTTCGCAGAATATGCTCTTTTTTGATCCGGGCCCCGTTCAGAAAGGTCCTGGCCCAGCTTCTTTGGGGAATGATTTTATATTTGTCTTCATGCTTTACGATGTACAATTGCGCATCCGCAATAAACATGCCGGAAAGCACCATGTCACTGGATGGCGATTTACCCAGCTTGATGCTGTTTTTACCTTTCAATGAAATTTTGCTTGGTTCTGCATTTCCTTCCATCAAAACCAGCAGGTGCTCCGGCTGTTTGGAAGGAGGCTCCTTTGCCATGCCGGCAAGCTGTTTGGCGCTGACGATAATCGTTTTGTCATCTGTATCCGGATGCGCACCATAGGATGCCGGTGCCTTCTGCTCGGTGCCTTGACCGATGGAAAGTTTGAATTTGCCCAGCCGGATGTCATCCTCCGGCGTGATGTACTCCGCACCTTTAATTTTTCTGCCATTGACAAACGTCCCGTTCAGGCTGCCTATATCGGTAAGGATATACCGACCCCCTTTGACTTCGAGAAGGGCGTGCTTTCGTGAAATGGCCGTATTATCAACAATCACATCCGCGTCAGCACCCCTGCCAATGGTCAATTGCCAACCCTCTTTAATGGTAAAACGCCTGATCACCCTGTCGTTCAGACTTATGGTCCATTCGGTCATGGTTCGGCTCCTGATTATCTGTCTCGGTTGCCCGGAAACGTCGCTCATCCCGGTTTCACACCATGGAGTCGCACAGGCTCGGCATGCGATACTATTCGATGCTTGCGATAATTTTTTCTGCGGTCTGCCTGATTTTTTCCTTATTGCCCTCTCTGAGCTCCCAGGCGGCCAGAGGGAGCTCGGGGCCACCGCTGGTACGCGGGACAATATGAAGATGATAATGCATGACGACCTGGTTGACACCACGACCGTTCAACTGGAGGCAGGCGACCCCGCTGGGATTCAGTGCCTTCTTGATACCCAGAATAATTTTCTGAGAGGCAAGGTGGACTGCGGTCAGGTCCTCGGGCGTGATTTCCCATAGATCCTGCGCATGATTTTTTGGTATGACCAGGGTGTGACCATCGGAAATAGGATTGATGTCCTCGAAAGCGAGAACCTTTTGATCTTCATAAACCTTGAAACACGGGATTTCTCCTTTGATAATCCGGCAAAAGATGCAATCTTCCACGACAGACCTCCTTTCTCACCGAGATCTCTGAAAAACGGCGCCTTTTGCACCAACTGTGCATCAGACTCACGCCGCTCTTGGGGGATCGATCCTCGAAATATTCAACCTAAAACCTGCATAAACTATTTTCAAAAAGAAAATTATGCTTTTAATATCAG
>CAYTJI010000038.1:0-9727 GCA_964438065.1 uncultured Desulfobacteraceae bacterium
CACCTGCCTGCTGCAGGCAGGTGCAAGGCAAACTCGACGCTTGCAGGATTTAGGTTGAATATTTCGAGGATTATAATTTGAGCCTGACCTGTCTGCGTGCAAGGCACAGGCAGGCGCCGAGTTGGTGCAAAAGAGGCAAAGGTCTCTAAAGGGCTCCTCTCGTTGTGTCAAAGTTCATAAAGGGTGTCGTCGGTCCCTGGAGGGAGTGTCCTTGAGACCCTGAGGAGCTGTTTTTTTACAGAGAAAGGTTCTTCTTCCTCCAGGATATCGCCCAGTTCCGCCTCAACGCTTTCCGGGTCTTCCCCCGCCGCCATCCGCTGCAGGGCCTCTTCCATGCCGGGGCCCGGGCGAAGCCCGGTCATGTCTGTCAATTTACGCATGAGTTCTGCGGCCTGTCTGGGATCATTTTCATCCACGTGGGCCATTTCCTTTTCCAGAAGGTTCATCGCTTTTTCCATGCTGGTTTCATCCATATCAGGAAACGGAGCCTGATCATCGTCTTCGCGGCAATGCCTGGGTATGGAAAAGACAGACATGTGGCGGTCCAGTTTGATCTTCCGGCAGCGGGGACAAGTCGGCCGTTTTTCCGTGTTGACGGTCCCGGAATAAAAGTTGAATATCGTGTGACATTCCCTGCAGTAAAATTCATAGATCGGCATGGCGGTTACCTGTCTCAAAAGGGGTTTAACATGGGATCTTCGACCTGATTGGGCACTAACGAACGCAAGTTCGTTTGTCATGGTCTGGCGTGAAGCGCCATAACCCCGCTTTTTACGGTTTCATTAATTTCGTTCCGTGCAGACGTGCGGAACGGATGCATACGGCTGCGGGGCCCCGACGTGGCCGACTTAGAAAATCCGTCATGGATTTCCATCGAAGAACATGTTGAAATGTTACCAGAAACAGGTTCTTTCCGTCAACCGGTTTTCATTATTGTCCTGCGGTTGTTCCCTTGAATGGATCTGCCTTTTATGCCTTGTGTTTTTTCAGGATATCGGTATACTTCTTTTCCGGATGAGAGGTTTCTCGCGCCCAGGGGCGGTGTGAAAACGGCCTGTCGCCCCGGCGGAGCCTTGGCGGAGTCAGAACGATTGGCCAAAAGGGGCATTTATGGATGGACACTATCTAAAGGGGGGGATTGAATGAAACACATCAAGGCGCTGTTTGTCATTCTGTTCGTGTTGCTGGTCATCATCATTTCGGTCGAAAACATCCCGGGTTTGAAAACCCCTGTCGTATTCCGAATCGATCTGGGATTTTTTGATTATCAAACTCCGGACATTCCCCTGGCAACTGTGGCCGTGATCACTTTTCTAATCGGGGTGCTGGCCATGGGTTTGTTCGGCATGGTAGAACGTTTTCGTCTCAAAAAGCAGATCAAGACGCTTTTGAGGGAAGCTGCGGAAAGGGAAAAAGAGCTTGATTCCCTCAGAAGCCTGTCAAATCCGATGGGCCTGAGCGGGCCGGAGCAGGAAACGGAGGGAGAATAAAGGCCCCTGCTCAGGCGAAAAACGCATCAATCCGAATGCGGCCATAAAGGCTGCAACCCGACGCTTGCAGGTTTTAGGTTCCAGGAATTCCTCTTTGCCGGGACGGGGCGATGGGATGGTGACGGCTTGCTGTACGGCGGGTGTGTGAAGGACTCTGAGACGGGGGGGAAAGAACTCCGGTTCAGGTGCCCTCCCGGGTTTTCGGAGACGGCGGAAGCGGAGAAATTCCATGGCACAGCTAACACCGATGCTCAGACAGTACCTGGGTATCAAAGGTGAATACCCTGATTCCATTCTATTTTTCCGTATGGGCGATTTTTACGAGATGTTTTTCGATGACGCCCGGACAGCTTCCCGGATTCTCGGGATCACGCTGACGGCCAGGGGGACGTACAACGGGGAAAAGGTCCCCATGTGCGGGATTCCCCATCATGCCTCAAAATCCTATATCGCCAAACTGGTAAACAGCGGTCACAAGGTGGCTGTCTGCGAACAGATCGGGGATCCGAAAGCCGACAGGGGCATTGTGCGGCGAGAGGTTGTTCGCGTCGTTACGCCGGGCTCCATCATTGACGAAGGGGACCTTGATGACAAGAGCAATCTGTATATGGCCGCTGTATGCGGAACCGACGGCAGGTATGGACTGGCACATGCAGACCTGTCAACGGGAGAATTCCGCGTGACCGAACTTTCTTCAGAGAACGAACTCCTTGATGAACTTCGAAGGATTAATCCCGCCGAGGTTCTTGTCCCTGAAAACAACTTTTCAAACACGCTGAAAGAATCCTCCGAATACAGGATCGAGATACTGGACGGAGACTCATTTGATCCCCGAACAGCGGAAGACCTTCTGAAGGAGCAGCTGGGTGTCCGGTCCCTCGTCGGTTTCGGCTGTCAGGACATGGCGCAGGGAATCATTGCCGCGGGTGCGCTCGTTCGTTACTTTCGGGACACCCAGAAGGTCCGGCCGGAACATATCCGGGACCTCAACACCTATCACACCGGTGATTACATGTTTCTGGACAGTTCCACCTGTGCCCATCTGGAATTGCTCAAAACCATGAGGCGGCAAAGTGTCAAGGGGTCATTGTTTCACATCCTGGATCGGGCTGTAACACCCATGGGGAGCCGTCTTCTGAAAAAGTGGATCGTCTACCCGCTCATCGATATCCACCGGATGCGCGAAAGGCTGGGCGCGGTTGCCGGCTTCAGGGATGATCCCGTGTTCCGGGAAACCGTGGTTGAGAATCTCAGGGGGATTTATGACCTGGAGCGCCTGAGAGGGCGCATCGCGTTGAAAAGGGCAAACGCGAGGGATCTCCTGGCCCTTAAGACGTCGATTATGAATCTGCCTGCTATCAGGGAGGCCCTGCTCCAATCTCCCAGTACCTTGTTGTCCGAAACTGCTGCTGAAATGGATACCCTGCAGGATGTGGCTGCGCTTATAGACGAATCCATCCACGAAGAGCCGCCCGTGTCCATCCGGGAAGGGGGCATCATTAAAGAGGGCTATGATGACGAGCTGGACCGGTTGATTGCTCTCAGTCGCGAGGGGAAAAGCTGGATTGCTGATTTCGCCGCCTCAGAGCAGCAGCGCACCGGTATATCGAGCCTTAAAGTGGGATTCAACCGTGTGTTCGGTTACTATATCGAGATTTCAAAGGCGAACCTGCATCTTGTGCCACCGGATTATATCCGAAAACAAACCCTGGTCAACGGCGAGAGATATATCACGGAGTCGTTGAAGACGAGAGAACAGCAGGTCCTTGGTGCGGAAGAAAAAAGGGTGGACCTTGAATTCCGGATTTTTGAACGTATCCGGGAGCGTGTTGCGCGTGAGGACCATCGGATCAAGGAAACCGCGGAACGTATCGCTCAGATTGACGTTTTTGCCGGACTTGCTCGGGTGGCTGAATCGTACGACTACACTTGCCCGGAAGTGAACGAGGAGACGGACATTGAAATTCTGGACGGCAGGCATCCGGTCATTGAACGGACGGTCAGGGATGAAGACTTCGTGCCCAATGATATTCATCTTGATTCCAGAGAACAGCAGATACTGATTATCACCGGTCCGAACATGGCCGGTAAATCCACGATTCTCAGGCAGACGGCCCTGACGGTTCTGATGGCGCAGATCGGCAGTTTTGTCCCTGCTTCAAAGGCAACAATCGGAATCGTTGACCGGATTTTCACCCGGGTCGGGGCGTCGGATGATCTTGCCCGGGGCCGGAGCACCTTTATGGTGGAAATGAATGAAACCGCAAATATTCTCCGGCATGCGACTCCCCGAAGCCTGGTTATTCTGGATGAAATCGGCAGAGGAACAGGTACCTATGATGGCCTGAGCATTGCCTGGGCGGTGGCGGAAGCCCTGCATGACAAGGAAGGACGGGGCATACGGACCCTTTTCGCCACCCATTACCATGAGCTTACGGAACTGGTGGCCACCAAGCAGCGCGTAAAAAATTTCAATATTGCGGTTCGCGAATGGAATGACCGGATCATTTTTCTCAGAAAGCTGGTTCCCGGGGGTACCAGTCGCAGTTATGGAATTCAGGTCGCCCGAATTGCCGGACTGTCCGAGAGTGTATTGAGAAGGGCAACCGAAATCCTTGAAAATCTTGAGAGCGGGGAACTGGATGAAAATGGCAGACCCCGGTTGGCCCACACCCTGCCGGAGCAGGACAAAGCTGATAACAGCATGGTTCAACTCAGCCTTTTCAGATCCCGGGATCAGAAACTGATCGAGTGGATCCTGGGCCTGAATATTTCCACCATGACACCCCTGGAGGCATTGACAGAACTTCATGAGCTCAGGGAGTATGTTCGCAAAAATCTATAGATGGCCCTGTTTTTCAGGGCAACGCGGAAAATCGGGTGTGATCCCCCGGTATTTACATGTGAGGCTTTTCGCTCTCTGGTTTTTTTGTGCAGTGCCCGTTGCGGGCATATCCAGCGCATGGTGCGCTTCACCGACAGGGCCGGATATCCTTCTTAAAAGGGCCGATTCCTGCCGCAAGGCCCTGTACGCATCAGCAGCGAAAAAGAAATACCGTCATCACTGGCTGAAATGTATCAGCCGTTACAAAACGATTTATTCCCGTTATCCGGCAAGTGAGGCGGCCGTCTGGGCGCTTTATCATTCAGCACGGCTGTATACCGGGCTTTATGTCCATTCCGGAAGGCAGAGTGACCTGGATGAGTCCCTGCGTCTTTTCAGGCTGCTGGTGAAGAAATATCCGCGTCACCGGCTGGCCGACGACGCGCAGTACCTGATCGGCCGCATATATGACCGATACCGAAAGAATCCGGCTCAGGCATACGTGGAATTTCTGAAAGTCGAGGTGAAATTTCCTTCCGGCGATATGGTATCGCGAGCCCGGAAGCGCCTCCAGGCCCTGGCCCTGACAATACGGAAAAACGAAGAACGAAATCACAGGAAACCCAGGCCGAGATCAAAACCGAAACCGGTCGCCGTCAAGGATATCCGACACTGGTCCACGCCCAACTATACACGCGTGGTGATTGATCTGGAGAGCCCGGTCACCTACACGTATCATCTACTCAGGCCTGATCCGGACATCAAAAAGCCGCGCAGACTCTATCTGGACCTGAAAAATGCCCATGTAACCCGGCAGATTGAAAGCCCTGTGGTCATCAAGGACGGGCTTTTGCGTCTGGCCCGGGCGGGTCAGTATTCAAAGAATACCGTTCGGGTCGTTCTGGACATGGAAAGCATTGGCGGCTACGATGTGTTCCGCCTCCACGATCCTTTCCGGATTGTGGTGGATGTCCGACGGCACAAAAAAAGAGCGTTTAAGGGAAGCCCACAGGTAACCGGAAAAAAGCGGCACGCCGGCAGAGGAATCAAAAGGACGAATGCTCCGGACCGGAAGGTCTCCCTCGCCCGTCAACTCGGATTGAATGTCCGGCGGATTGTGATTGATCCCGGACACGGAGGCAAGGATCCCGGTTGTCACGGCAGGGGGGGGATCAAGGAAAAAGACATTGTTCTGAGCCTGGCCAAGATCCTGGCCCGCAAGATCAGGAAGGAACTGGGTTGCGAGGTCTTTCTCACGAGAACGAGGGATGTTTTTCTGCCACTTGAAAAAAGAACGGCCATTGCCAACATCAAAAAGGCGGATCTGTTTATTTCTATCCATGTAAATGCGCACAAATGCCACAAGATTTCGGGAATCGAGACCTATTTTCTCAATATGGCGACTGATGAAAGGTCCGTTATGGTGGCAGCGCGGGAAAATGCGACTTCTGAAAAAAATATCAGCGACCTCCAGACCATTCTCAATGATCTGATGCTGAACACCAAAATTCATGAATCCAGCAGACTGGCCTATGATGTGCAAAACGCTATCGTCTCTCAGGTGGGCAGACGTTACAAGCGACCGAGAAATCTCGGGGTCAAACAGGCACCGTTCTACGTCCTGATAGGCGCGGACATGCCCGCGATCCTGGTGGAAACCGGGTTTTTGACAAACCCGGTTGACCGGAAGAGACTGCGGAGCGGCACATACCGGGACTGCATTGCTGAAGGGATTTGTAAGGGAATCAAACAGTACATGGCCAGCATTGATCAGGTTTACCAGGGGGGGTGAAGGTCAAAGGACCGGGTGAACGCCGGCGATTCAGGGTGTTGCCGGGCTCGTTCCTTCCGTGCTGACCGTCCCCTGTCTGGATGACGCCTTCATTTTGAGATACGCGTCAATCAGCATATCGATGTCCCCGTCCATGACCCGGTCCAGATTGCCGATATCCATATTTGTCCGGTGGTCCTTGACCATTCGGTACGGATTAAACACATAGGACCGTATCTGTCGGCCCCACGCGATTTCATCCTGGGATTCATGTATTTCCTGTTTTTTTTCGTCCAGCTTTTCCCTTTCCATTTCATAAAGTCTGGCCATCAGGACTTTCATGGCCATTTCCTTGTTCCGGTGCTGGGATTTTTCATTCTGGCACTGAACAACAATACCCGTAGGCAGATGTGTAATCCGGATGGCGGAACTGGTTTTGTTTACGTGCTGTCCGCCCGGACCGCTTGCCCTGAACGTGTCGATACGCAGATCTTTGTCATCAATATGGATCTGGATATCGGTGTCTACCTCAGGGAGCACGGAAACTGATGCGAAGGATGTATGCCTTCTCCGGGTCGCGTCAAAAGGAGAGATCCTGACCATACGGTGGATACCGTGCTCTGATTTGAGATACCCGTAGGCATAAGGACCGATCACGTTGAATGTGACGTTTTTGATTCCGGCCTCATCTCCGGGCAGGAAGTCCATGACCTCGATTTTCATGTCCCGGTCTTCGGCCCATCGGGTATACATACGAAACAGCATCTCGGCCCAATCCTGGGCCTCGGTCCCTCCGGCGCCGGCGTTGATGGCGACGATTGCGTTTCGCCTGTCATCCGGTTCGCCCAGCAGGGCCAGAAGTTCGAGCTTTTTTATCTCTCTGTCAAGATGATCTACATCCTTCCGAACCTCTTTTAACGTCTGGCTGTCATCCTCCTCAACGGCCATTTCAGCGAGTATTCCCGCATCCTCGGCTTCCTGACGGAGTTTTCGCCATTGACTGAGTTTTTCGCTGATCGACGCCCGTTGCTGACTGATTTTCGAAATCTCGTCCTGATCTTTTTGCCAGAATCCGGCATCTGACATGGTCTTTTCTATTTTCCGAAGTTCTTCTTCCTGGTTATCCAGGTCAAAGATGACCCCGCAAATCTTCGAGGCGGCTGATCATCCTGTCAATTTCCACAATTAAATCATCGTTCATTTTTTCCTCCTGAGATGTCTGATGGACCCGTGACCAGTTGTATCTTTCCCGGGTAGAACACTTTATTATAACCGGTGAAAGGGAAAATTGCAAATCCGCAAAGCCCTGTCACGCGTGTCTTGTCCCTTCAGAAAAACGGACTCCACTTCTGACGTGCCGCCAGATCATGAATGTCTTTATCAGACACATAATCAGCAGAGATAAGGCAAACCAGTCCCCGTAACGGGCGTAGGGCGTCGGTTCAGACGCGGAGACATGAACCCGGCATGTCAGTGTCTGTTCACAGAACAGCCCGCTCTTGGCGATCATCCGACCCCCGGGGTCGATGATCGCACTGAAGCCGGTGTTTGCAGCGCGGACGAGGGGTTTTCCGGTTTCCACTGCCCGAAATACGGCCATGGCCAAATGCTGGTAGGGGGCGCTGGATTTCCCGAACCAGGCATCGTTGGTCAGGTTCACCAGCATGTTGGCTCCCTGACGCGCGTATTGTCCTGCGATATCCGGAAAAATGATCTCAAAACAGATCAATACTCCCAGGGAAGCCCTGCCGGCATTCAACGGCGTGATATGAGCCCCCTCTGAGAAATCGCCTGCCGCGGGCACCAGGCGGTTGACAAAGGCCAGAATTTTTTTGAACGGCACATACTCCCCAAAAGGGACCAGGTGCACCTTGTCATAGCAGAGCAGTTTTTTCCCACCGGCCGTAATCAGATATGCACGATTGTAATACCGGACCCCGCCCGCAGTTTGCCTGTAGGCAGGGCTTCCGAAGAGAAACGCGCATCCGGCTTCTTTTGCCAGGGAAATGACATCTTTCGACAGGTCCGTGTTGTCCTGAAAGAAACCGGGTACGGATGTCTCGGGCCATACAATCAGATCAGGCCTGGAATCATAGGTTGTCCGTGTGAGTTTTTCATAGGTCCTGAATGTCTTTTTCTGGTATGCGGGGTTCCATTTGACCGCCTGGTCAATGTTTCCCTGAATGACTGCGATATTGACAGATGGAGAACCGCTCTTTCGCTTCAGGCTGGTGAGATGGATACGACCATAGAGAAGGGTGCTGAACAGCATGAGAACGGCCATGGCGGTTTCACATGTCAGGAAGATACGTTGCGAACGACGGCTTTCCTTCTTCTGCCGGAAGAACAGGCCATAGACGACCCCGTTCACAAAAATGATGAGAAAACTGATCCCGTATACACCAAAAATATCCGCGGCTTGGATCAGATACAAGTGCGCGTACTGCGAATATCCGAACAGGCACCAGGGAAACCCGGTAAGAAAATGGGCCCGCACATATTCCAGGCCCACCCAGAAAACAGCGATCCAGAATGCGAAGAATCGGGAATCCCGGGAACAGGCGGCAAGAAGTGAAAACCCTCCGATGTACAGCGACAGATAGAAACACAGTAGAAAACACGTGACGACACTCAGAAACACATTGAGGTTGCCGTAACGTCCGAGGACGATGACAATCCAGTAGAGTAAAGTCAGGAAGTGAACCGTACCGGCAAGAAGGCCCAGTTTGAAGGCCTGGCTGTGACGCTGCTTTTCAATGGCCTTAAGCAGCGGTACAACAGCGAACCAGGACACGAATGACAGATCCAGGGGAGGAAAAGAGGCGGTCAGCAGGAGCCCCGAAATGACGGAGAGCATTCCCGCACTGGACAGATGAAGCCTTGCCTTCTTGGATACGATGACAGACATTTTTCCTCAATACGGAAGCGGGGGTACGTTCCGGAAAAACGGTTGAATCCCCTGGGCGGGGGTTTTGAGAGCCGACCCTTTATCCTGCCGTTGGGTCCCTTTACCCTTTTGGATGCAGCAAAGTCAATGCCGGTAGGTTCACGGACACGGTATTTTTGTTCTGCGAACAAAATGACGTAATTACGACGGGTTGTGTGTGCGTTTTCCTGCGGCAACCGGAAATGGCCCGTTATCCTCAATCGGTCTCTTACAGGTACTGCCGGATCAGAACCAATGCCGGTTTTGTCGCCTGCCTGCGGAAGAAGGCCGGAACGGTAGGCAGTGCCTGAATGGCTTTGTTTTTTGTTGGATAAAGACCCCAGAAAACGACCAGGCAATTTCTGCCGTGAATGTCCTTCGGGAGAATAAACATGCGACGATCAAAACCGCCTTTCCGAAACGCGGTTTCAACGGATTTGTCCATGCAGTCCACTTCAAGCTTCAGGCTGTATGCACCGGGGAATTGTTTTACCCTCTGATAGTATTTCCGGGCGGCATCCTGAAAATCTGATCGTTTCAGGAGACCGGTCAGATCCGGGAGACCGTATGGTACGAGTTCCATGTCTTTTTTCTTTTCAGCGGTGGCTGACGGTCTGGATGTTTTCCCGACCACATCTGCAGACTGGGGCCTGGGTTTTTCCCGGGTTTTGGCTGCCGGAACAGGCGCCGGCTCTTTCTGCGTGATGGTTTTTGCG
>CAYTJI010000039.1:0-9627 GCA_964438065.1 uncultured Desulfobacteraceae bacterium
TGGTTCCCCGGCCTTCTTCGCTTTTAACTTCAATGTACCCGCCGTGGGTCCGGATAATTCCGTAGACGAGTGAAAGTCCAAGGCCTGTGCCCTGACCGACCTGTTTGGTTGTAAAAAAAGGATCAAAAATGTGCGCCAGGGCCTCCGGTTTTATGCCTGTTCCCGTATCCGACAAATCGATTCTGATATATCCGCCCGGGTCCAGACCTGCCCGAATACCGATCACCCCTCCTTCCGGCATGGCCTGGACGGCATTCAGGAGGATGTTGATAAATGCCTGCTGCAGGTCCTGTCGTTTACCTCTGACCGGGGGGAGTCCTTCCGCAATCTCTTTTTCCGTCCGGATATGGGTGACCATCAACTGGTTCTTGATCAGCCTGATCGTATGTTCGAGCACCTCTCCAATATCCAGATTTCTCAGATAAGGCTGTTCGGTCCTGGAAAACTCAAGAAGGTTCTTGACAACCTGACTGGCCCTGTCCGCCTGACCCAGGATTTCGGATATCATTTCGTCCATCTCTTCTTCAGGCATATCCCGGTAGTCCGAAAGCAGGGACTCGGCGGTTATGGCAATGTTATTGAGAGGATTGTTGAGCTCATGAGCGATACCGGAGGTAAAAGTCCCTATGGAAGCGAGTTTTCTGGACTGCAACAGCTGTTCCTGTCTGGATTCGAGCTCATCCACCATTTTGTTGAAAGAGGCTATCAGCCGGGTTATTTCGTCCTGTTTCTCCGTATCATAATGAATCGGTGTAAAGGTCTCCTTGGCAACCTCCTCAATGGCAATTTTCACCAGCTTCAGCGGTCCCAGGATATCCCTGTTTACAATGCGAAATATGACCAGAATCAGAACGATAAAAATCCCCATGACCGCCAGGGGGATCGTCAAGGCCCGTTTCAGGGTGCCCTCGATTCTCTGCCTTTTTGCCTGGATGAGTTTCTGGGTAAAATCGATCAGGGACTTTCCTCTGGTCCTGACCATATCAACCTGACGCCGCGCAATTTCCGGTTTCCTTATGTCCATGATGGCTTCGAGAACACGCCGGTATTCCGCCAGGTTCTCAAGAAACCTCCCGGATTCGTCAGAACCGACGATATCCTGGATATCGTCATGCAGGATTTTGAAATCCCGATCAATCTTAGCCAGATAAAAGGTACCCTCCCTGAGACTCGACAAATCCCTGTAATACACGAAATTCTTCTCATACCGTCTCAGTTCGAGAACATCGTTCAGAAGATCATCGAACCGCTCGATCATGTACAGCTCTTTTCTGAGTGAAAAGGTGTTCTCATAATACAGGGCCGTGAGCAGGCTGATAAAGGCAAGGCAGATGAGGAAAAAAAAGATAATTTTACCCCGGATCGTTTTCATCCGCTCCTCCGCAAAGACTGTTACTGGATGATTTTCTTGAAGCCTTTGTTTTTCCCAGTCCATTCATACACGGATGGCGTCGCTTTTTCAATGAATTGCAGTTTGTTACCGGCAAACAGGCCCCGTATCCCGGGTCGGAAGCCGGTGATGTGTCCGCTCTGTCCGGGGGCGTCCGCCGTTTTCACAAAAAAACTTTGAAAAAAAACTTTTCGTGCTTATACTTTCGCCAGATTCTTTCCGGATAAGCGATATATGGCGAACCCCTCGAAAAATAATCCATATCATACTGCAGGCCGAAACACTGTGTGAGGCAACGTAAAATTGCTTGGAATTGAGATCAACCGCCTTATGAGATCCTTTCTGCAGAACCCTGCGCGGGTGTCCATTCTCGGCTTCGCGCTTCTTATCGGTACGGGCATGTCCTTACTGATGTTGCCTCAGGCTTCTTCGGGTCTCCCGATTGGATGGGTCAACGCCCTGTTCACGGCCACATCCGCCACATGTGTGACCGGGCTCACGGTTGTGGATACGGCCCGCGGTGTGAGCCCTTTTGGCCAAATCGTTATCCTTGCCCTGATCCAGGCGGGAGGTCTTGGAATTATGACCATCTCCACGCTCTTTTTGCTCATGGCGGGCAGGAGACCCAGTCTTGTGGGACGGGTTGTAATCCGGGACACGCTGACCCACGGCGAAGAGCGGAGTGTATACTCCGTGCTGCGGGATGTGGCATTGTTTACTTTTGTACTGGAAGGCCTGGGAACGGTACTGATGTTCAGCCGGTTTCTCCCGCACCATGAGGCGGGCCCTGCCCTGTACCTGTCCGTATTCCATTCCGTAAGCGCCTTTTGCAATGCGGGATTTTCCCTTTTCAGCAATAGCCTTGAGTCATACCGGAACGATTGGCTGCTCAACCTGACGACGTGTTTTCTGATTGTCATGGGGGGAATCGGGTTCCTGGTTCTTTCCGAGCTCAGGAGGACCATTCCTTTCAGACCCCGAAAGCTCTCCCGTCTCAGTCTGCACTCCAAACTGGTTTTGACAACCACCGTCATCATCGTGCTTTTCAGCGGCGTCCTGTTTATCCTGCTGGAATGGCATAATACACTTTCCCGCCTGTCTGTTGCGGACCGATGCCTGGCCGGATTTTTTCAGGTGATCAGCGCAAGAACCGCCGGGTTCAATACACTGCCCATCATGAATATGACGAATGAAACGCTTTTCCTTCTCATTATGCTCATGTTCATCGGGGCCTCACCGGGCTCGTGCGGCGGGGGAATCAAGACAACCACATTTGCAAGCCTCGTCATTCTGGGGATTTCCAGGCTGCGTGGCCATACACGTCCCCGGTTGTTCCGGCGGACGATTTCCAGGGAAAGTACGGAAAAGGCCGTCAGTGTCGTCATGGTCAGTATCGTTGTGGTGCTGGCTGCCACAATGGCCCTTCTCGTCACGGATGTCGGGCAGGTTTCCCATCCCCTGAGCCGGGGAAAATTTCTGGAGATCCTGTTCGAGGTCATCAGTGCTTTCGGCACAGTCGGGTTGTCCACCGGAATTACAGGCACCCTGTCGGTATGGGGAAAATTGATTATTACCCTGGTCATGTTTATCGGCCGACTCGGCCCGCTGGTTATCGCACTTGCGGTAAGCCCGGGAAACAAACCGGCTTTTTATTATGCGGAAGAAAACATAATGATTGGATGAGGATTGACATGAAACAGTTCGCCGTCATCGGACTGGGCAAATTCGGCTACTATCTGGGGGTCCATCTGTTCGAAAAAGGCAATGAAGTCCTCGCCATTGACAAAAACCCCGCTCATGTCCAGGAAATCAAGGACCAGGTCAGCCAGGCCGTGGTTGCCGATGCTACTGACCGCAAGGCCATGGAGGCCCTCGGGATCAAGCAGGTGGACGCTGTCGTCATCTGCATCGGTTCCGTCCTGAGTGACTCGATTCTGGCCACCCTTAATATGAAGGAAATCGGGGTTGAACGGGTACTTGCCAAGGCGATGAGCGAAGCCCACGGCCGTATTCTCCGAAAAATCGGCGCAACAGAGGTTTTTTTCCCGGAAAAAGACATGGCCGTCTCGGTTGCCGAGCGTTTACATAACCCCAATATGCTTGATTATCTGCCCTTTATAGAGGGTTTCAGTATCGTTGAGATGGCCCCACCCAAAAATTTTGTGGGCAAGACCCTGCATGAACTGGATCTGATCAACCGGTATGGCATTCAGGTTGTTGCGATCAAGGAAATTATCCCTGATCAACTGAACCTGATCCCCACGGCCCGGTTTGTCATCAAAGACAGTGATATCATGATCCTGCTCGGTCCGAACGAGGCTCTCGACAAACTGCGGGAGGTAGAGTAATTCAGAACAAAATGAACCTGAGCACCATGGAAGCGGCAAAATTACTCGGGGTGTCGGAAGAAATGTTCATCCGGTGGGCACGTCAGGGAAAAATTCCGGCCGTGAGTAAAAGAGGCACCTACCGGATCAACCGGGAGGATCTCACACAATGGGCACGGCGTCACAACATCCCGTTGACACCGGATACACAGCGCAGTCCGGGTGTTGAAAACCGGCCGGTCCGGGTCAGCCTTTTTCATGCCATGACCCGGGGGGGGATTCACTTTGACGTTCCGGGTCATGACGTCGGAAGCGCGCTGGAACATGCGACGACTCAGATATCTCTGCCCGCAGACCTGGACCGGTCGATCCTTCTGGAAGAACTGCTCCAACGGGAACGTCTGGCCTCGACCGGAATCGGCAACGGGGTGGCGATTCCCCATCCGCGATATCCGATGGAAAACGCTCCGGAAGGCGGTCTTATCGCGACCTGTTATCTGAAAAACGAAATCGATTTCAACGCGCTGGACGGGAAGCCTGTTTTCTTGCTTTTTGTTATGATAAGCCCGAAAACGGAGGTCCATTTGAAGATGCTGTCACGATTGACCTATTGTCTCCGTGACAGCGGTTTTTTTTCTTTTTTGAGATCCTGCCGGGCTCCGGACAGTCTCTTGTCGAGGGTTCATGAAATGGAAAAAAAACTGGCCGGCGGACAGCAGAAAGGGGATTAATTTTTTTCATGGGCCTGTTTTCATTTTTCATTCGCCGATTTCTGTTCCGGCTTGACGAGAGACTGCGCCTCGTCCTGATCGCGGCCGTGGTGGGAATCTGTGGCGGTTTGGCTTCCGTGTCCCTGAATCTGGGTCTTCAGTATATTTCCGCAGCACTGAGGCCGATGCGCACGAACTGGTACGCCCTGATATTCCCTGCCTGCGGAGCCGCGGTCGCGGTATTTTTCCTGCGCGGGTTGATCCGGGATTTTGGGGGCCATGGCGTGCCTGAGGTCATCTACAGCATTTCCATGCGGGGAGGGCTGCTGCGTCTGCGCTCCAGCTTCTCCCGTCTGATCTCCTGTATGCTGACCATCTCAAGCGGCGGGTCTGCCGGGCCGGAGGCACCGGTCGTAATCAGCGGGGCAAGCATCGGGTCCAATATCGCCGGTTTTTTTTATCTCAATGACCGCCAGAGGATCGTCATCGTGGCCTGCGGAGCTGCTGCGGCCATTGCCTCCATATTCAACGCCCCGGCAACCGGTATCGTTTTTGCGTTAGAGGCCATACTTGGCGAGTGGACGCCTGTCAATCTGGTTCCCATCGCCATTGCATCCGTTGTCGGAACCGAGGTGAGCCGGCTGTTGCAGGGAAACCAGATCCCGTTTGAACACCGCTTCTTTAATGTCAGTTCCTGGGATCTGATTTCCTGTCTGGGACTCGCCGTGCTGACAGGCCTTTCCGCGGTCCTCCTCATGAGAATGATCCGTGTCACCACGCGCGTGTCCGGAAAAGCCCTCAAATATCCCTGGCTGAGGGCGGCTGCCGGCGGCCTGCTGGTCGGAGGCCTCGGGCTGTTTCTTCCGGATGTCCTGGGAGAGGGCTACGAATACATCCGGAGTGTGATTGAAGAGCAATACCCTCCGGGCCTGGCACTCGCCGGCCTGAGCGGGCTGACCAAAATTGTCGCCACTTCATTCACCCTGGGCAGCGGGGGATCGGGAGGAATATTTGCCCCGTGTCTGGTGATCGGCAGTTTTATCGGGTTGTTCTTCCAGCGGGCGCTTATCCTGATTTTTCCTTCAGTCGCGTGGGCCGGCGAAGGATATTTCGGCTTGCTGGGTATGGCGGGGGTCATCAGCAGTGTCTTGCAGGCCCCTTTGACAGGAATATTCCTCATCATGGAGATCACCGGAGGCTACGATGTCATGGTGTCTGTGGTGCTTGTAGCCGTAATGTCGGCCACCCTGAGTCACTTCTGGGAACCGTTTTCCATCTACCACGGGGAACTGGTTGCCCGGGGAGAACTTCTTCGTCCCCGCACGGACGCCAGAATTCTGTCGGAACTGAGCGTCATGGAACTGCTGGAAAAGGACTGCCGGGTCATCCGCCCGGACATGAAGCTCAAAGACTTCGTCCGTGTCGTGGAGCGTTCACATCGCAATTATTTTCCCGTGGAAGATCCGGAAAGCGGCCGGTTTCTGGGGATGGTGTACATGGACGATATCCGGCCGTATCTTTTTGATTCAGCGCTGTACGAATCCGTTGTCGTCGAAGAGATCATGAACCGGGACATAAATGTGGTCAGCCCGGATGACGAACTTCCGGATGTATTGCGACGCTTTGATGAAACCCATTCCTGGAGCCTGCCGGTGGTGCAGGCGGGCAGATTCGAGGGCCTCATATCAAAGGCGACACTCCTGGATTATTACCGGAGGGAACTTATGGCCCAGGAAGAACAATAGAAGACCGCTGAGAAACATTCCACCTAAAACCTGCATAAACTATTTTCAAAAAGGAAGTTATGCTTTTAATATTAGCGAGTTATGGGAAAGTTGTCTCGACGCTTGCAGGATTTAGGTTCCATTTGTTCGACCGCAGGGTCGGACACGAATTCCGTTTTAGTGGGATTGTCTGCTTTGCACCTGAACGGAATTGATCACTTCTCAAAGGTCTCAGCATGGAAAGGAGATAAAAATGAAAGGTGAAATGCTGCATATCTTCAGGAACACCCCTTTTGGCAGGGAAGTATTTCTCCAGTCCATCTACTTCGGCAGGATGACCAATCTGCGATTAAAGGTCTATATCCCTGAGCAGTCCCAGTTCCTGATGTACTTCTCCCGGGAAGTGGTCACGGTCGATCTTGACAAGTCGTTCCTGCATTCTCCGGAAACCGCCCGGCAGCATGCCGAGGAATTAATCCGTGCCGCAAAGATCGATGCGGAGTTTTTTGTCCCCAAGCGGTATACCGCCTCCACCCTGCCGGAAGTGCCGGTGGATTTTGATTTCATGTGCTGTCCCAGGAGTATCAGCGACCTCTCCACAAAGATCAGTCTCGGGTATATCGGCCCCAAGGTGCGTTCAATTATCAGAAACGCGGAATTCCCCGTACTGATTCCCACGCCGGTTTACAAGGAATGGAAATCCATTGTCGTTTTTTTCGGAGGATCGGCCAACGCACTCAATGCCTTTCGTCTGGGCATGCGGCTGCATCATCAGACCGGCTTCCCGCTCAAGCTTTTCACATTCATGGAAAAACGACCCAAAGGGTATTATGAAGACATCCTGAGAAGGCATGACCTGTTTTCCGCAATCGAAACAGAACATGTTGAATGGCGGTTTTTTGAGAAGGGGTCGCTTCATGACAACCTTTATCATGTGCCGCCGGATGCCCTGGTCGTTGTGGGGGCATACGGGCATGGATTGATCAAAGAGCTGCTGTTCGGCAGTCTGATGGAAGAGATTCAGACCGTGCTTCCCAACAGCATGGTCATTGTCGGCCCGCATTTTTCGAGGGGATAAGCATGCTGAACTTCCTTTTTTGAAAACAGTTCATGCAGGTTTTAGATTCTACTGGAGGAAAATGTACTTCAAAAAACACTTCCAGGATATGATCGGCTCCCTGAAATTCAGAATCAGCAGGATAACGATCGCGAGCAAGTGGCTTTTTTTTTATATTCTCATCGGACTCATCGCGGGCCTGGGAGCGATTGTCTTTCACTATCTTTGCCAGGTGGGCGAGCATCTGTTCCTGGATATCCTGGCCGGATACAGACCCCCGCCCCCTGCAGGCGAAGGGCATCTGTTCGGTCCTTCCTCTACTCCGTTTAACCGCTGGGCCCTGCTGTTTATTCCCTGCCTCGGGGGAATCGTGAGCGGGTGGCTTGTATATACGTTTGCGCCTGAGGCGGAAGGCCATGGCACGGACGCCGTCATTGATGCGTATCATGAACGGGGCGGTTTTGTGCGGGGAAGGATCCCCTTCATAAAGACCATTGCCTCGGCCATCACCCTGGGTTCGGGAGGTTCGGGAGGCCGTGAAGGCCCCATCGCGCAGATCGGCGCCGGGTTCGGGTCGTTTCTGGCGACCAAACTCAAGTTTTCCGACAGGCAAAGAAGGATCATGCTGGCAGCCGGCATGGGGGCCGGAATCGGAAGCATCTTCCGCGCCCCCATGGCCGGCGCCCTGTTTGCCGCCGAGGTCCTGTACCGGGATCCTGAATTCGAGTCGGAAGTGCTCATCCCGGCGGGAGTCTCCTCTGTTGTCGGGTACTGTCTTTTCTGTCTTGTTTTCGGCTGGGGGTCGCTTTTTGAGTCCCCGGATTTTGTGTTTGAAAATCTCCTGGAACTGGGCCCGTATATCGCTCTCGTATTTGTCCTGGTCGGCGCCGGTGTCCTCTATGTCAAGTGCTTTTATGGTGTTGTGCAGGTATCAAGGGCGGTGAAAATCCCCAACCATCTCAAACCGGCCATCGGCGGGCTGCTCACCGGTACGGTCGGGTTCTTCCTCCCTCAGACCCTTTCTTTCGGGTATGGCTACGCACAGATGGCACTGCATAATCAGCTCCCGACCCTGATCCTCCTGGGCATTGCCTTTGGAAAAATCCTGACCACATCCTTCTCGATCGGTTCCGGTGGAAGCGGCGGTGTTTTCGGTCCGTCCATTGTTATCGGAGGGGCCCTGGGCGGTGCCGTGGGCAGAATTTTTCATGGCATTATCCCGGATATCGTCACGCATCCGGGCGCCTTTGTGGTGGTCGGCATGGCCGGTTTCTTCGCGGTCGTCTCCAACGCACCGATCTCAACCATTATCTTTGTGTCTGAAATGACGAATTCCTATCATCTGCTTCTGCCGAGTCTCATGGTCTGTTCCCTCGGATACATGTTCTCGCGCAGATGGACGATTTACGTCAAGCAGGTGAAAGGCCGTATCGATTCCAATGCCCACCGCGGAGACTTTTTTGTGGACGTCCTGGCCGCCATCAAGGTCCGGGAGCTGCTGCCACAGCTGACTAAAGTCCAGGAGGTTCCCGAAGATCTTCCATTCATCAATTTCAGGGATGTCTTCAGCAACAGCCGCCAGTATTACTTCCCGGTCGTGGACAAAAATAAAAAGCTGACGGGCATCTTTTCGATCAATGATGTGCGAAGTGTCATCTTCGATCCGGACATCGGCAATATCGTGGTAATGAAGGACATTGCAACCGGGGACATTATCTACACCACGCCCTCTGAAGACCTCAGCGAAGTAATGAAAAAATTTACGATCCGCAATCTTCACAAGATCCCCGTGGTGAAGGATGATGACCGCTCGGCCCTGCTCGGGATGCTGGACCGCAGGGCGGTCATCCAGTACTACAACCAGCGTCTTGAGGACATAAAGTCAGGCAGGGGCGGACCGGAATTCAGGGCCGAAGACGGGATCATACAGCTTAAGAATCTGAGAGTCGGCGACGCGATGAACCGGGATTACAAGTGCGTCCATGAAAACACCAGGCTGCACGACATGAAAGATATGGTTCTTCAGTGGGGAGTCAGCAGTTTCCCTGTCATTGACGACAGGGGCCAACTGGTCGGCATCCTGTCCGTATCCGATTGCCTGGAGGCGTTTACAAAGGATGAACTCTCTGTAACGGCCGGCGAAATCGCAACCCGCGATGTGGTTGCAGTAACCGAGGATGACACCCTTCTTTCGGCTTCAAACAAATTAACGGAAGGGAATTTTTCAATTCTGCCGGTTATTGACCCGTACAACAGGAAAAAGCTGCTGGGTGTCATCGGCAGGAAGGATATCATGGCCGCGTTCGGCAGGCAGGGAGTCCGCCTGGGCCCCTGACAGATGATCCGCTCCAGTCCGCCCGTTCCATCCCGGTTTCACGGCGGACCACCGGCTTGTCGTATGCGGGAAGAGAGTTCACTG
>CAYTJI010000040.1:0-9616 GCA_964438065.1 uncultured Desulfobacteraceae bacterium
TTCACGGGACAGGCAGGCATATGGTTGATATTCCGAGGATTATTTTTTTCGCGCAACGCGGATATTGGGCAAAAGGGCCATTTATTGATAGGCACTGACTAATAAAAATCAATAATCAGAACAAGAAAATGCTTAACCTGTCAGGCATGTCCGCCTTCATTGGCTTTCTGAAGGTCGGCTGATCCGGAAGACCGGATCTCATTCCGGGGGCAAGCATCATATTCCTGAATTTTTCGTCAGACAGGAAATTCCCATGTCTAACAAAAAAACTCTTTGAAAGATGCCCGGTTTTCTGCCGGATCAGGGAAAATAGTCTTTGTCTGCAGGAATGCATGGCGTATTTCAAGGGATTTTGCTAAGGAGGCGACGATGGAAATCCGAATGAACCCAAAATGCCGGTCGATATATGCAGCTGTTTGTCTTCTCTGCTGCCTGATCTTTTCCCCCAGACTTTCCAGCGCTTCAGCGCAGAAATCAGCTATCGACCGGGGAATCCACGAAAAACTGGTTGAGCCTTCCCTGCCTGAGAAACAACTCAGAAGTGCGGAAAAATTCTGGGAAGAAACGAACCGGTTTATCCTCATTGGAAATCTGCAGGCTTATGGATCATACTCGGCCCTGGAAGGACACGATATGTGGGGAGGAAGTTTTTACGGCATTGTGGCGCCTGCCTACAAACTGACCGACCGGAGCATTTTTATCCTTATGTATGACGGCCAGTATGATCGGAGGGAGGACCTGTACTCGGATGATTATGGATACCGCAAACGAACGGAATTCCAGCGCCATGCCATCACTCCTATGCTGCGCGTTGACTTCGGAGAAAACGCCCGTTATTCCATCACCCCTTCCTTCAACTATACGAGGACGTGGAACAAGGACGAAGGAGATGACGACAAATGGAACAGCGGTCTGTATAATTACCAGGATGCCGGAGGAGGACTTGATTTCGACATGAGGGATCTCTATGGGCCATATGGCACCCTCAAAGTCGGTGTCCAGTATTATAAGAGGCGATACCCGAACTATGACTCTCTGCTTGACCTGGCCACGGGAAACGATGTGGAAAAAGATGAAAAGGACTACCACGGAATTATTACCCGGATGGAGTACTCCTGGATCAAAGACGCCGGATTTTCATGGATGTCTGAATACTCCCTGCTGTTTAAGCACTTGATTGATAAGAAGGTGGTCCAATCCAACGGTATCCTCGATCCCTCTGAAAAACAGGAAGACTATGTCCACGAATTCAATGTCAGGCTGTGGTATTCCTTTGAAGAAATGAAGGGCGGGTTGAGACTGGGGCTTGATCTGAACGGTCGAATCTATGACAGCAACCAGAATTATGTTGAATTTGATAGTCCGACACCTGGAAATTTTGAGGTTAACACAGATTTCTTCGATTACCGGTCTTACCGGATCAGCCCGAACATCGAATACACATTTGAGCTGATTCCCCTGACCGCTCACTTCGCCTGTTCATATGAAAAAGTGAAATATACGGACCGGTGGGCCAAAAACAGCGATGGCACTTTTAGTTATGACCACCAGTGGGAAAGCACATATCAGACGATTCTGGGGTTCAAGTTTGATCTCAGTGAGAAACTGAGCCTCCTCAGCCAATGGGAGCATCTTGAAGCCAGGTCCAATAATGATGACGAATCCGTCTATGTCTACGATTACCGGTCAAACAGATTCCTGGTCGGCGCAAAATATGAATTCTAACAAGGCCCGGGCAGCCTTTCGGATGAGCCGGATTTGTTCATGGCTGCGGGCGGTACAGATTTCATGAATTGAATGCCCTCAGCCTTTTGTGAAATCCGGATTTTCACTATTTTTTCAGCACCCGGGTTCGGGACTGTTCTTTTTTGATCATCTCGATATACTTTTCATTACCGGTTTCTCTGAAAATCTCCACCGCGTTGCTCAGACATTGCAGGGCCTTTTCCTCATTGCCCATATGGCGGTGATAGATCAGGGCCATATTATAAAGGGTGATCCCCACACCCAGCCGGTTTCCCGTCTTCGTGTCCCATGCGATTAATTTCCTGAAATGCTCGATCGCTTCCCGGTATCTGCCTTCCTTCGCGTATGTTAGGGCCATATTGTTCAAAGATTTTGAAATCTCCGGTTGCATGTTGAGTCTTCTGTAGATCGTCACCGCCTCATCGATACATTCTCTGGCCTTCTTGTATTCACCTTTGCCGGTGTAGATAATGGCCAATTCATTCAGATTGTGAGCCACACCCTCACTGAAGCCAGCGGCCCGAGACATGTTCATGGATTTCTCAAAGTGCACAACAGCACGGTCCACCTCTCCCCTGGACGCAAGATATTGCCCCCTCTGATAATGTTTCTCTGCCCGTTTGATCTGAACCGAACGAATCGAGCAGGACATCACAATAATCGGGACAAGCAAAAGAAGTGCCAGTGCACCGCAGCGCTTCGGATCTCTGGATATCATAGATCTCCCGTGGTTTCTTCCCAATGATAAGTGTCCGGAAAAGCGTTATCTTTTCAAATGGCTGTCAACATACCGGGCCAGGATCTCCGCGGTAGCCGGAGGAGGCCGGACAACAAGATAGTGATCAATAATGGCATGTGCCATCTCATGGGCCAGCATACCTTCGTTCATGTCATTAATGCAGATATATACGGTGTTGAAGCGATATTCATACCAGGCCCGGACATGACAAGGCCGCATATAAATGCCCAAATAGGCTTCATAAAGCTGTTTCTTGTCGTGATAAACATTAATGGTCACTTTTTTTATTTTTCTGCGCATGTCCAGAATCTGCTGAGCCCTTTCAAACAGCGCGTCAACCTTGGTGGTGACCGTCGCGGCCAGGTCTTTTGCGCCCAAAGGCGAAAACAGTCTGCTGAAAATAAACCGTTCAGCCCTGAATTGGATCCTGCCATTGAATTTTCTTAAGTCCCTTTCGCTCTGATAACGAATGAGCGTATGTCTGGACTCCAGGCACTGCCACACAACCTCCGGAACAGCTTCGCCTCTGCAGACGGCCGAGACGGAAACCGAAAAAAAACCTGTCAGCACAAAAAACCACAAATACGTTTTCAGCATATATCGTACCGGCACGAATGGGCACACACAGGATCAGGTCCTCAGATTCTTTTTGATTTCCCGGTCAAGACGTTCAAGCCTTTCCTCTATCACTTGAGGGGGAATTCCCTCACGGACGGCGCTTATAATCTCCTCCAGCTCCGCATGGACACAGAGGACCTTTTCTCTCAAAGCGTTGACCATACTGTTGATGCTTTCGGCCAGTTCCGCGGTCTGATCTTTTTTTCGGAGCATGACCTGCTTTGTCAAATTGCCCTCTCCGATTTCCTTCAACTCTTTTTCAAACCTGAACAGGGGTCCTGCGATTCTGTGAGAAATAAAGAGGGTTACAAAAATGGTAGCAACGGTCAGCAAAGCCAGCGTGATCAGGCTGGTATATAGGATGACAGGCAAAATGGCCTGGGATGTGTTTTCGATGACAAGCCTTGAATGCTGAAATGAAGACGTCAGGGTACCCTGCGAAAAAAGGACGAGCAGAATCGCCGAGATAACAAGCCCCATCAGCAGAAGAAGGCAGAACTTCAGAATGACCCTCGTCTGAAAATCCCTTTTTATAAAATAGTGTTTCCTTGCGTACGTTCGTGTTTCCTGAGACATAGAAGACTCCTTTTACAGGCGTGAAGGCAGGGATGTGAATAAAACTTCCCGCACTGTAACTACGCAACCCTATGAGACCCTTGCATAATGGAAATTTCTGTTCAGGATCGGGAAAGGCGAATCACGACAGGGTGTGATCACCCGCAGGCGTCTCTCAATTGGACATTTCGAGAATTGGAAATTTACCTGATGCTGAAACAGACGGAAGGTCCTTTTTCCAAAGGGCTTTCATGAAAAATGGATCTTCTGCACGGGCAGGATTAATCCCAGGGCCCGGCCAGCCCTTGCAACGAATTGGACAGGGCCTGAAAACGCGCCAGTCGGACAGCGTCCTGATCCTTGACTGACAATAGCGGCATCACCCCTGCAGCGAGTACCCTTTCCATGGCCTTTTCGGAAAAAACCACCTCCGCACACGGCTTTGTCACGAATTCACCCTGTTCCCTGTACACATGGAGGGGAAACCCGGAAATTTCCGAGATAACCCCGGGTCGGAAGTCCCATCCGAAATTACTGAAAGCCTGTGCCAGCAACACGAGGCATACAATGGACGGATTCCCCCACAAATACTTTTCATGATCAGGGACTTCAGTCATTTCTTCAAAATCAAAACCATCCACAGGATCGGTATCCGCTCCGTAGGGAAGACGCAACAAAAATCTGGGAAGGACCAAACCCAGGTACGAGGATTCCGGCATCTGCCTGAGCCGATCCCACGCCTGACGATCTTGAGAATCATCGACACACTTCCAGTCATCCGGGTCCGGGGTATCTGCCAGGCAATCGCATCCCAGGACACGTTCACGGACCCCGGAGACAAACGGCGCACCTGCCAGCTTGGCCACAGTGGCCATACGGGCAAGGGTCTCCACATCCTCCCGGTTCTGGTCAAATCGGTAATCCCCGGCCAGCACGGCCCACGGCTCTGCCCCCGGCGCAACCACTGCCTGTTCCACAAGCAAACGGTAGATATCGGTTTTCTCGATATTATCCGAACTCCTGAGGTCCAACGCCAGTTCCGCTTTCGAGATATCCACCACATACACCCTCAACCGTTCATTCGTCTCCACCCTCTGGACGAGAAAACGAAGCGCACGCCATGATGCTTCTACAGATTGAAAGTCAGGGTGATGCAGAATCCTGTTCATGAGACCGGAAATGGATGCATCCACGGCAGCCACAAGTTCCGCCTGTTCACGATCGTGCCCAGGAACCAGATAAGGGCCTACAATGCTCCTGAGAAAGGCATCCCATCCGGATAATCGACTGACCTCTCCCTTGCCCGGTCGTCTGTCCTGCGTTTCTCCCACAATCCGGTCAAGAACGCCCCCCGATGTCTCTCCGGCAAAAACAGACGGCGGAGACGGCTCAGCGGAGCCAGACTCCGGGGGTTCAGTTGTCCCGCTCCAGCTCCGGATCTCTTTTCTGGCAGATTCAAACGTTCGGAGGTCTCTGAGCTTGCTCCGGGTATCCCTCAACGACCGAAACACCTCAAGCCGCGCGTACAACCGGTCCGGATGGAAATCCTCCAGTTCAGCGAACCGGATCGTCACGCAAGGGCTGTCATTACCGGCCACAGGCAGGTCCAGTTGAACGCCGAGTTGTGCCATCACATCTTCGAGGTTGTCTCTATCCAGCTCAACAGGTCGTGGAAAAGCCGAGAGAGAAACCCCGCGATTGGCACGGCCGCTAAAGTCTCCCATGATACAGATTCGAAACGGCGCCCCGTCCTTTAGAACACGGCGTCTTTCCTCGATAGACGCAACAATCCTGAAATCAGGTTCTTCGAATGATATGGGATCCCCCACTGGACACCCTCCCGAAACACTTAATCACACTCAGCCCGTCAAATGGAATGATCATCCATTGACTGGATATATTCTTCGATACGGTCTATCTTCTCCGAACCGTCAATGTGCTCATTTTCAAGAATTTCCGCGGCCCAGGATGTTTCCGAATTAATGTCAAAATCCGCCCCCAGCGTACACATATATTCCAGAAACCGCTGGACATCTCCCTCGGTGACAATCTGATATCCCTCGGCCTTTGTTATGCCGGACCGTATGAAATCAGACATGGACTGTTCCGTCATATCGTTTGTCTGTTCAGGAAAACGCGATTGAAGATGTGCCGACATCCTGCGTTCGAATTTTTCACGCATATAGAGACGAAACGCCTCCCGCTGTTTGTTTCGGATAATCAACATCTGGTTATCTCCCGCATTACGCTTCCGGACCCGTCACATCTTCCCCTTCATCTTCTTCATCTTCATCACCCGGATCATCTTCCGGTTTTGAATCCCCCACGATTTTTACGGGATACGGACGGGAAAGCAACTGGCAGTCCAACAACTCGGCGTCGTCCTTGTCAAACAGGCTCACGTACAAGGAGAGCTGGACATCGTAGTGGCCCGGGGGCCAGTCCAACGGGGTCCTCACCCTGAACGTCAGGCTGCCTTTCGACGGAATAGGGATCAACGGCCCATCCGGCTTCTCTGCCTGAATATCCACAATCGATTCCTTGGTTAACTCCTCAAACTTCTGGTGGTAGTCTGCCAGATCTTCAAGAGGAATATCACTCCGGAGACCAACTATCTGGAGGTTGGCAACCTCACCGGACCACTTATCCGGGTCTTCAACCTTGACTGTCTCTGATCCCGGATTGATGAACACCACATCAAATTCCACCGGGATATCTCTTTCAATCTCCCTTGGAAGCCCGGTCGCCTTGACCGCAATTGTACAAACCGGATATTGCCGCATCAGACGCACAATGGTCAGGGCACGTTCTTCCACGGCGGCAAACTCGGGTGGTGTCGGCGTATTGAATGCCGCCCATTTCATAATTTCGTCGCCCCCTTCCATTTTCAGTCTCAGTTGGCGCACCGCTTCGCCGGGCAGTGCTGAATCGGGGCTCTGTACATTCCTGAAATCACCGGCCTGCATGGAAGAAACCAGATCAGACAGATGTTGCGGACTGAGGCGCGCACGAAATAGGCCCACGGCGTCGAAATCCGGGTCTGCGCGGTTATCCCCGATGGTGAGGGTTGCCAGACCGTCTTCTGTAATAACCAGGGACATATCGGAACTGCTGTCCGTATAGCTGAACTCAAATTTCATTTTTTCTGAACCTCCTTGTCCGGGAGTTAAGGTGTTACACCCGGTGCACAATAGCAGAAAGAGGAAAAACAGATATATTTTCATCACCCGCTCACAAGTTCCCAGGGTTCCGATGTAACGGAACTGAACCAGTCCTTGAAGTCATCATAGTAAAATTTGGGGACATTCGTCCCTGAACAGTGCATGATTGAACCCCGTCGGTTTCTCCGCCATGGCGGACGGCTGCTTGAAGGGGCGATGGCCCCCCTGGCGCCAGCGCTGTCGTATTCATCATACCACCCGAGCAGATGCCCGATTTCATGTCCATAATCAAGATTATCCCAGGGGATCCGGCCCCACGCACCCGAATTGACGGAGTAACGATTCCTCCCCTGAAACAGATCCACACGGTGATGTTCGCCACTCTCAACAAACTGGACATTGACCCGAACCCTGAATTTGCAGCACTGCCTGTTTACGTTGCAGTTACAATGGGCACCCCGCTGACACTGGTCACGGTGAAGAACCCATCTGTTGGACAGGATTGCTTCGGCGCTTCGCTTCAATCGCCGCTTTGTTCCGGCATCCACCGGCGGACCCGCCGCGGGAAGCGGTGGCCGCTGGGGCTGCGGACCCAGACGGTTGATCAGTTTGATCTTTACGGTAATAACTACCTCGAAGTTTCTGAATTCGATGTCATACTTTCCTGTCCAGGCATAACGAAACCCTCTGTTCGTGGACGTACGGGCAAATGTCTTGGTCTGGGCCGAAACATTCGGGTATCTGTGGAATATTCGTTCGTTCTGGCTGTTGGCGGAAGCGCCTCCGCCGGTGACGCGAAAATGAATGCAGTTCCGATCCCACCCGCGGAAGGTTTTCTTTGAAATCCAGTCCTTGTCCACCTGTGCTCCCATGGGGACAGATTCCAGGCGTGCGCTGAGTGTCTCAAGCGTCCGCCCGCCGTCATGGCATTGCTTTATGCGGTATGACACCGGTGTACCGGGAGGAAGGTTGCTCGAATTGGCGCAAAGGACCACCCGGTCCCCGCACTTGACAGCGGATCTGGCTTCAGCCTGGGAAACAAACCATCCTTCAATATGTCTCTGCGGGCACGGCTCCGTGTCCGAACCGACCCGGCGTCTTGATCTACCTATCCCCATGAGTTACGACTCCGAACGATTCTCATTTTGGGTTGTTGAAAACCGGATGTCTTTGGACAGATTACGCAACATCAAACCTGAAACCCGCTCCGTCCACGGTGACCGCCACCTTCCGTATCGGTTCTGCTTTTGCCATTCGGGTGAGGATCTCCCGGGACATCTCCGGAAGCAGGGTGTTGGTCAGGATATGGTCCACATTTCTGGCACCGCTGTCCACCTCTGTACAGCGGCCGGCAATGACCTCTATCAGCTCATCGCCGTATTCAAACACAATATTCCTGTTTTCCTGCATGCGCTTGACAATCCTGTCCAGTTTCAATTTGACGATCAATCTCATGTTTTCATCGGTAATGGGAAAATAG
Organism: uncultured Desulfobacteraceae bacterium; assembly: GCA_964438065.1. Taxonomy (GTDB): domain Bacteria; phylum Desulfobacterota; class DSM-4660; order Desulfatiglandales; family Desulfatiglandaceae; genus CAYTJI01. The sequence goes on from CAYTJI010000040.1 coordinate 8,300, forward strand.
GGAACCACCTTTGTCCGACCCAGGAACGCGGGCTTGAAGTGTTTCTGCAGTTCGGGAGCCAGCATCTCGGCAAGGGCCTGGGGCTCGGGCATGGTCTCCTCATCCGCACACACCTTCATGATCATGTCCGTACCCAGATTTGAAGTAAGAATAATCAGTGTGTTTTTAAAATCAATCAGCCTTCCCTCTCCATCCTCCATCATGCCTTTGTCAAACACCTGGTAGAACAGCTCCGTAACATCGGTATGGGCCTTTTCGATCTCATCCAGAAGCACCACACTGTACGGCCGCCGTCGTACCGCCTCTGTCAGGACGCCGCCCTCGCCATAACCGACATAGCCGGGAGGAGACCCTTTCAGACTTGAAACCGTGTGTGCTTCCTGGTATTCAGACATGTTGATGGTAATCACATTCTGTTCCCCCCCATAAAGAAGATCGGACAGGGCCAGGGCCGTTTCGGTCTTTCCCACGCCGCTCGGTCCGACAAACAGAAACACCGCCGTAGGCTTTGACGGATCCTCAATGCCGGCATGAGAAGTCTGAATCATCTGGGCGATTGCCGCAAGTGCGTGGTCCTGACCGATGATTCTTTCTCGCAGCAGATTTTCTATATTGAGCACGGTCTCGATCTCATCGGCCTGCATGCGCCCCGTGGGAATGCCTGTCCATCCGGAAATGACTTCAGAGATTGTCTGCGAGTCCACCGCAATCTGCACCAGAGGGGTATCACCCTGTTTTTCAGCAAGCTTCGTCTCAAGGTCTTTCAAAATTTCCTGCTTTTCGGCCAGATCCTCTCTATCCGCATTCTCGTCGTACACCTCACGGATCTCATTCCGGATCCCCACTATCTTCCTGGCAAGTTCCACCTCCTCTTCCCATTTGCAGGTCAGACTGTCCAGTCGGCTCCGGATCTCTTCCTTTTCTTTTTCAAGGGCAGCCAGTCTCTGCTGGTGATCCCGACCCATCAGAGATTCCTTTCGGAGCGTTCCGATTTCCCTCTCGATATGGGCGATCTGCCGCATGGCTTCTTCAACTGCAGGCGGACTCGTCGTCAACCCGATGGCTACCCGTGCGCATGCCGTATCCAAAACACTCACGGCCTTGTCCGGAAGCTGCCTGCCCGAAATATACCTGTGAGAAAGGGACACGGCATTTGCCAGCGCGTCGTCGGTTATCATGACATTGTGATGTCTTTCCAAGAACGGCCCGATGGCCCGCATCATGACCAACGCCTTTTCCTCATCCGGCTCTTCCACCTTCACGACCTGAAACCGTCTCGCCATGGCAGGATCTTTTTCAAAATATTTCTTATATTCC
>CAYTJI010000041.1:0-9542 GCA_964438065.1 uncultured Desulfobacteraceae bacterium
AAGGAAAGGCAATCGAGGGTCCTTCTCCGCAACAGGGAGAATCCAATGCGCCCAGCAACCCCCCGTTCCTTCCGCTTAAGATGTGCCAGGTATTCACTTCCGTCTGATAATCTCTGATCCGCAACTTGGCCCCATGCCCCAGCCTCCGCGCAAAGGTTTCAATCATCCCCGCGAATTCAATTTCCGTATACCCCGGACGAATATGAGTCATGGCATATTCGAAGGAACGGCACGATAGTTCCGCCGATCTTTCCATTTGCACAATTTCCCAATCCGATTTTATCATCCGGACATTATGAATAAATGGAGATCCATCCACAAACTGCAGCTCAGGAAACAGCTCACGATAAAAATTAAATTCCCTGACGGGGATCACATCAAACTCAAGACACATAGAATCAGGCAGCGTCCCGTAAAAATCCATAATTCGCCCAGGTAATTCTTTTACGGAATTGATCTGAATCATATCCGTAATGGACGATTCGCTCTGTGCCCTTGGCATATATCTTTTGATAAGCAGTAGAGGACTGCCCTCTGCAGGGATATAAAGATAGCCGTTCTGTGCTGTCCCGGAAAAATAAAACAGATCCACCCTCTGAACAATAAGCAGCCCATCGACCTCATTGTCCTGTAATTGTTTCTGAACCCTTTCTATGCGCCGGGCTATTTCAGTGGCTGGGACCTTAAAGTCTGCTTCCATTTTTTTGGATTCCAAATCAGACGGCGCGGTAAAAAGCGCCGGGATCAAGGCGAGTAAAACACGAAACCCGCCCTCAAGGGGTCGGCCTGCAGACCGCGAAGCGTGTGCAAAGAATCTTTAGGGATGAGGTGTGCTTAGAGGTACGCCAAAAACTGGAATAACACCCGTCGAAACCCGCGGAGTTTGGCTTCCGGGTCGCTACCGAAGGCGTGGGCATGAGCCGCGGGCGAATTCAAAAGGATATTCAGCCTCCGCGCCTATCGCTTCAGTAGCGGCTTTGCAAGGAAAGAAATTCCGTTCCTCGCGCCATTTATAAATCTTCAGCACACAACGCGACTAATTCTGCAATATCAAAAACCTTCTCGTCTTCTGTAAATTTTTTCAAACCATCGGTCAGCATGAGAAGACAGAAAGGACAGGCTGTGGCAATAATATCTGCATCTGTTTCAAAGGCCTCTTTTGCCCTTGTTTGATTTATCCTTGCCCCTTCCTCTTCAGCCCAGTAGTTGCCGCCGCCGCCGCCGCAACAGAAACTTGCCTTTCCATTCCGCGGCATCTCAACCAGCGACCCCAATGCGGGTATGACCTGACGCGGTTCGTCCAATATATTATTGTGCCTGGCCAGGTAACAAGGGTCGTGAAAAGTTATTGTTTTAGCATCTTTCTTAATTTTCAGTTTTCCTGACGCTATCAGCTTCTGAATCATAAGCGGATGGGGAATAACATCATATGCTCCGCCCAACTCAGGATAGTAGTGGGTAAAGCTATGATAACAATGGGGACACATGGTAATGATCTTTTTTACACCCATGTCCGAAAATTCTTCAATGTTCTGCATGGCCAACTCGTTAAACAGAAATTCGTTCCCCATTTGTTTTGCCGGATCACCCGTGCATCTGCTCTCTTTCAATATGCCAAAGGAAACGCCGGCCTTTTCAAGGATATCAACCATTGATACGGCAATTTTCTGGGCCCTTTCCTCATACGTAACCGCACAACCTATCCACAACAGGTATTCTGTTTTCCCTTCTTCAAAGATCGGCACATCCATTCCCTTACGCCAATCTTTCGGTCCGGCCCCTGTGCCAAAAAACGGATGATTGCGGGCCTCCAGGCTCTTCACTGCCCTGCTCATAAGCTCGGGGGCCTCCCCTTCCTCCATCATCAGATAACGCCTCATCTCTATAATATCCCTGAGATGTTCGTTGCCGACAGGACACACGTTTGCGCAGGCCCCGCAAGTGGTGCACTGCCACAAATCATCTTTGGCGATTGATTCGCCCACCAACGCAACCCTGTCGGCCTCTGCCCACTGTTCCCGAGGCGTAGAAAGGAGCATTTGCCCATTGGCAAACAGGTTCTCTTTTATGGACAGCACGATATCCCGGGGAGAAAGCGCCTTGTCTGTGCTGTTGGCAGGGCACTGATCAGTGCATCTGCCGCATTCTGTGCAGGCATAGCCATCAAACAGCTGCTTCCACGAAAGATCTTCAACCTTTGAAACACCAAGAGAATCAAGATCTTCAGCGTCAAAATCAATTTTCGGAAGTTTAACAAGCGGTGGCGGATAATGTCTGAAAAAATTGGCCGGTATCGCCGTAAATACATGGAGATGTTTACTGTTCGGGATGTAGTCAAGAAAAAACAGGAGCACCGCCAGATGCACCCACCAGAGGACTTCATATAATACCGGGTGTACTCCGCTAATGCCGGTTATTTGCACAAAATACGTGGTAATCGGCATCCAGTCGTGTGCAATAGCTGAGAAATGAGCCTCATCGGGATGTACAAGGCGGAGGGCATTCATACCGAGCAGGGTCGCCATCAAAAGACATATGCAACACAAAATCAGATACGCGCTTAAATGATAGTTGATTTGAGACGGCCGCAATACAAACCTCCGGAAAAACGCCATCATCATCCCAATTATCACCGCGAATATAGATATATCCTGGAAAAGCAAAAAATTATTAAAGAGCGGTGTTCCAAGAAAGGAAAAACTGAAATCAGGTACAAAGCCACTAATAATAAATTCTATTTCTCCGGGAAGAAGTATTAAAAAACCGAATATGATAAGTATATGCATAATTCCGGCATAAATATAGTCGCCTTTCGGCACACGAAACTGGGAGATCTGCAATATACTTTGTTGTACGGTAGTCCAGAGCCTTCTTGGGATTTGATCATACCTTTTTTCCTTCTTACCGACGGCAAGAAGCCTTAAAAGGTATACAACACGCCATATAAAATACCCGAATGATACAATCAGGCAGATTGCCGCCAGCGCCGGTTTCATGAACGCCTCTCCTCTCTTTCCTATCCCTCGGCCTTCAGCGCCTCAATGAGCACTGGAACTATCTTTTTATAATCCTCTACAATACCGAATTGTGCCCGCTTGAATATATTGGCTTCTTCATCCTTGTTTATTGCCACCACACACTTTGCATTTGTAATTCCTGCAAGATGTTGACTCGCCCCCGACACGCCTATGGCAAAATATATAGTCGGCGCAACAATCTTGCCGGTCTGTCCTATTTGCGTTTGTGGCGGCATCCAGCCTTCATCAACAGCCCCGCGAGATGCCCCAACCGCTCCGTTTAGGAGACCTGCCAGATCCCTCAACATACCAAAATTCTCAGGGGCCCCGATCCCTCTTCCGCCAGTCGCGATAACCTCTGCATCTTCAAGCGGAATGCCTTCGGTTTTCTCCTCTTTTTCACCAAGCAGCGACACTGGTTTTGCGCCTACTTCCAAGGGCTCGGATTCTGTTGTCCCGTCAAGGATATCTTTTTCGAAATATTTGCGTCGTATAGTCAACACAACAGGCTTTTTTTCCAACCTGTATTTCGCCAGCGCCTTCCCGCCATATATTGGTTTTTCAATCTCAAGATCCGCACTCACCCCGGTCACCTCTGATACGATCGGTGAGGATAGTCGAGCTGCAAGCAAGGCTCCAATCTCGCTTCCCACAATGGTTGCGCTTAGCAAGATCATCTCGTATTCTTTAGATCTTATTAAATCTATGAGAGACGGCACCAAATTGGCCCCGATTCGCTCCTCTGTCTGATAAACCTTGCCGAAATTGCCGGGGATAACCCCCTCGCCCAACGCCACAAGATCGGGCCTGTCACAAAACATTTTACTCACTGTCACAAGCTCTCCCAACCTGTTTGGCTCAATGATCTCGATAATCAGCGTTTTCATAGATACCGCTCCTCTTTCAATCTCTTCAATAACGTCTCTACTGCCTGGCCCGGATCCTCAACAGGAATCATCTCACAGGTGGACTCCATCTTGGGGATCTCTACGGATATCTCCCGGGCAGGCATCCCGTCAGATTCTATTTCTGCAAGCTTTTCCACCGGCGTTTTCTTGGCGGCCAATATCCGTCGAACCGGCGGTATCCTGGGCACATTGCTTGCATCATCGGTAACGGAAAGCACTGCATTACCCTCAAACGCCAACTGTCTGCTTCCGGTCTCTGTGATCTGATTCACATTCCACTGACCATCCGTTTTATCTACCTTGCTGATCTGGGGAATAAAATTATAGCCCAATATCCCTGCCAGGATACCCGGCACCACTCCCCTGTCCATATCAGCAGACTGCCTTCCTGCAAGCACGATGTCAACATCGCCCAGAGTTTCAACGGCCATCTTCAGGTTGGCGGCAATTACATAGGGGTCGTCTGAATTGCCTGTGACCAGCACAAATTTCTCGCATCCCATGGCAATCGCCTTTCTCAGGACCTTGATGTCCTTTTCAACGCCATAGGAAATTACGGTCAGAGCACAGGAATACTTCTCCTTCAGCTGAACGCCAAGTTCGATAGCATTCTCATCATAGAGTCCGATCATGCGTGTATATCTTTCATGCGCCCGGTTGCCTGACAGTTCAAAATCGCCCGCAGGCACTTCATAATCAGGCACCGCTTTCGCCAACACCGCAATATGCATAAGACATCTCCTTCATATCATTATCATTAAGGAGGGGAATTGCTGATGCCCTCTCCCATGATAAATGCATTACCGGGAGGCTGTCCCGGGAACAGCAGGGCGACTCTGTGTCTCCCTTCGCTATGTGTCAGACCGCTCACCCCGGCATTATCAGCATTACTTACCCTGCCATTTCGGCGCCCTCTTTTCAGCAAACGCCTTAAATCCTTCCTTCCTGTCTTCCGTATCCCTCAGCACTCCCCACAAAAGATGGGCGTACTGGATCCCGTGATCCAGGGGGAGATCCATCCCGAGGACTGCCGCCTGTTTGGCCGCTTTCACAGAAAGGGGCGCATTAGATGCAATCTTCGTGGCTAATTCCCTGGCAAGATCCATTAATTTTCCTGGAGCAACCACATCACTGATAAGGCCGACACGGAGCGCTTCCTGCGCATCAATCCGCTCCCCTGTGAGCAGCATCTTCATGGCAACGGCCTGAGGAATCGCCCTGGGCAGACACTGGGTGCCGTTCAGACCGGCCAGGCTTGCTACTTTAACCTCGGTTAGTCCGAATTGCGCATTATCTGATGCTATTCTTAAATCACAGGCCAGCGCCATCTCAAGACCCCCGCCAACCGCATATCCATTTATCGCAGCGATAATCGGCTTCCACATCTTCATATACGGAATAATCGGTATGCCGTCATTGAGATAACTGGAGGCCATGCACTCTGTAGGGGGCGGCGTCTTTTTCATGTCCGTGCCGGTACAAAATGACTTCTCCCCCGCCCCTGTCAAAACAGAAACCCAAATATCACGATTTGTTTTAATCTCAGTCAACACCTCTTTGAGTTTGTCCAATGACTCCGGATCCAGCGAATTCATCGCCTCAGGCCTGTTCAGCGTTATATAGGCTACATGATCTTCTTTTACAAAATCTACTCCCATTTCTTTGCCCTCCAGTTTAAGCTTTTTCTGTCTTCGTCCCGGCCTGAAGCCGAAACATGCCTCTGATAGTGGATTTATTCATCGCTCGATACAATAAATGGATTATAGACCTTCTTCGATCGCAGTATCTGCCTTGCCGTCAACCATCTGTGTATTTCGGAAGGTCCCTCCAGTATTCGCCATATCCTCACCAGCCTGGCGACATATTCAATGCCCATCTCTTTTGCCACGCCCAGGCCGCCATGTATCTGGATTGCCCTGTCAGCCACACGTGTCAGCATCTCTGTCGCAATGACCTTGATTGAAGCGCCCTCGATGCGCAGGTCTTTATATCCCTGATCAGATTTCCACGCCGCGTAGTAAAGCATCCATCTGGCTTGCTCCAGTTCCATGGTTGAATCAGCGATCCAGTTCTGCACGGTCTGACGCTCTGCCAAAGGTTTTCCAAAAGTCACTCTGTTATTTGCCTGATCAATCATCATCTGAATAAGTCGCTCCGCCATACCCGTGCAGTGAGACGCCAGTTCAATCCTCCGAACGCCGAATCGGTTCTGCAAGGGGACAAAAGCCTGTCCGACTTCCCCCAAAACCGCGTCATCGTCAACCTCCACATCTTCAAAAAATACATCCCACACCGGCATGGGACCCATCATAGGCATTTCCCGGCCAATCCGAATACCTGGATGATCTCTGTCGATAAGAAAAGCAGTGAATCTGTCCTTTGAGGGCGCTTCCGGATCAGTGACCGCGATCACAATAAAAAAGAGCGCCGGATAATCGATTTTGCTGATAAAGGTTTTAGATCCGTTTATTATCCATTTGTCTCCCTTCCGGACAGCCTTTGTCTTTAGACCACTGACATCCGATCCGGCGTCCGGTTCCGTGCAAACCATGGCCGAATCTATTTCATCATTACAATAAGGAACGAAATATTTTTCCCTCTGTTTTTCATTACAGCAGTCATCCAGATAGTACAAATTCGGTGCATCTGGCGGAAGGGTAAATGCATGAGGAGAAAAGCCCACCAGGCATTTGGACATTTCCTCAACAACCAAGGTCTTGGCCAGCATGCCCAGCCCCTGTCCGCCATATTTCTCTTCTACTTCCAGCCCCCAGAAGCCAAGCTCCCTGGCCTTTTTCAAAAGATCACGCTTGTTCTCCTCGGGGATAGCCGGTCCCGGCTCAGTCCACAGGCTGAGGTCCCGCTCAAGCAAAACCTTTTCGAGGGGCATCAGCTCCCGTTTTACAAACTCCCGCATCGCTTCTTTAAGCATCATATATTCTTCAGGAATTGAAAAATCCATCCTACAATCCTCCCGGATTAAATGTTATCCAGCCGTTTTTTGATGTCAAACCCTTCCAAGCCGTCCGACGATCTGCGTGTATGAACTGTCCATACTACATGCTATGATAATACGCCCTCATCGACCAGCTTATTCACCTCATCATCAGTGTAGCCCAAAAACGTCGTTAAAATCTCGCGCGTATGCTGCCCCAGCAACGGCGCAGCCGTTTTCATCTGAAACGGTGTCTTGGACAACATAAACGGCGCTCTGTTATAAAGGGTAATGCCGACTTCGGGGTGATCAAGGTAAACCCAAAATTTACGGTTTATCAAATGTTCATCTTCCACAGCCCCCCTGGCATCATTTACAGTGCCCGCTCTAACGCCATTCTTTACAAGCGCCTTCATCAAACTCCGTCCATCCTGCCATTTTGTCCACGCTTCGATGCGTTCGTTCAGCTCTTCCTCGTTTTCTTTGCGCAAGGCTATGGAAGAAAACTTGTCTTCATCGGCCCACGAAGGATTGCCCATTACCCTTTTAAAAGCCTGCCATTCCTCTTCAGAAAAAACCGCAATAGCGATCCACTTTCTATAACCCAGGGTTTCAAACACCCCATGCGGAGCAGCATCCGGATCGCCAAAGCCCATGGGCCCCAGGATGTCACCGTTAGCGGCATAAGCCATGGCATCGGTGGGCTTCATGCTGATCGCGCAGGCCAACTGCGAAATGGCCACAGTCTGACCCTTGCCGGTTTTCTCCCGCTGGAGCAGCGCCGCAATGATGCCGAACAGGGTATGGGTCGGCACCATAACATGGTCTGTATAGTTGGTGCCCGTCCCGAAAGGTCTTTTGCCTTCAAATGCGCTCCTTGCTGTAAGCCCGCAAAGGGCATTCAGGTTGACTCCGTAGCCCATGTAGCCCTTGTGGGGACCTTCCGTTCCCTGAAGACTCATCGTGACATAAATAATCCGGGGGTTGATCTTTTTCACATCCTCCCACCCGAGCTTCCATTTTTCCATCTGCCCGACGCGAAAATTATTGATGATGATATCGCTTTTTTCAATAAGCCGCACAGCAACGTCCCGGGACTTGGGAATACTCATATTAAGCGCAATACCTCGCTTGTTCGGATTCCGGTTGGCAAAATATCCGCTTCGCTCCATCCCCTTGCCGATGCCATCCTTAAAAGGGCCCCCAAGCCTCAGGATATCCGGCCTCTTTTTACTCTCAATCTTAATAACATCAGCGCCATACTGACCCAGAACATTTGTTGTTATAGGACCCGCGCCCACCCAGGAAAAATCACAGACCACAATACCTTCAAGGGCCTTTTTCCATTTATCCGACATGGATCACCTCCCGCTTTGCTAAAGACTCAATTTCCTCTTTCGTGTACCCGAGTTCAGAAAGAATTTCCCCGGTGTGCTGCCCGAATGACGGGGCGGGATTTCCAAGCCGCCAACGCATGTTGCCCAGCGCGTAAGGTGCTCCCGGATACGTAACCTCTCCATCCAGACTTTCATGTTTCATGGTCTCCCAGAAATCAAGCGCCTTTAATTGCGGGTTTTCCAACAGATCTTTTCCATTGCTCACAGGGGAAATAGCCACTCTTGCAGCCTGACCCGCTTCATACAGATAAGCCTTGTCATGGGCCATACTAAATTTCTCGAAAATTTCGCAAAAAGTTGTATATCCCTCATCGCTGGCTCTATAGTCAGGATCCAGCCATTTGTCATCATCAAATTCGTCCCACTTCTCTACATTTTCGTCCTTCATCCATTTCACGAAAGGATCCCACATGACCTTATTCCGTCCCATGATTGCTGCAATGACCACAAATCCGTCCGCACATGGATGAACGGAACCCGCGCCGGCTTCATTACCTCTTCCTCTTCGGATCTTACCTTCCAGATCCCAGTACTGGGCAGCATTTTCCAGGGCCATGCCCACGGCTTCCATGCAGGATACATCAACAAATTGCCCCACGCCTGTCCTTTTGGCGAACAAAACTGCAAAGGCGCTGCCCACCGCGGCATAGGCCTCTGCCATCCTGTATGCCTGATTGTCGCTTGGCCTCACAGGCTTTTCATTACCTACCCCGGCCAAAAACAAGAAACTTCCCAGGGCGGAACAGACAAGATCGGACCCCGGGTAATCCGAATATGGACCGAAACACCCGAATGGAGTAATTGACGCCTGCACCAGTTTCGGGTTAAAGGCACTTAACGTATCATACGAAAGGCCCAGTGAGTCCAGATACCCCGGAGCAGTGCTTTCCAGCAGTACGTCTGCTGTTTCGCACAGCCTGGTGAAAATTTCCATGCCCTCTTCCTTTTCCACATCCAATACCATACCGCGCTTACCGGCATTATAATAAAGATACTGCAGGCTGCGTTCTCGTCCGGGAATATTTTTGTAGAACGGACCAATATTTCTCAGAGGATCTCCGCCAAGCGGCTCCAGGTGAATAACATCAGCTCCAAGCCCGGCATAGAGCTTTGCGGCATAAGGCCCAAGTTCGCCTGTAAAATCTATGACTCGAATATCGCTTAAGTCGTCACTGTGCTTTGAATCTTCCATCCCTCATCTCCGTTTCGTGATGTTGTTTGAAAGCTGAGACCTGCATAAACTGTTTTCAAAAAAGGAAGTTATGTTTTTAATATCAGCGAGTTG
>CAYTJI010000042.1:0-9378 GCA_964438065.1 uncultured Desulfobacteraceae bacterium
CCACGGGTATTTCCTGCTATGCCGACAGAAGCGGCCGCCAGGATGTGGAAATCCGTGCCAATCGGGTGTACGCCAACGGCGGTAACGGCATCCAGTATTTCAGGAGATCCGGCTACACCGGCACCATGAACGCCGTTGTGGCGCTCAATTCCATTCATGACAATACGGGCCATGGCCTGTATGGGCAGTCCGACAACGCCGCCAAAGTTCTCTTTAACAATATTTACGCCAACGGCGGCAGCAGCTACGACTTTTACAATGCTTCAGCATCCCCGGTGGATGGAAGATTCAACTTCTGGGGAAGTGCCACAACATCCGAGATGGATGGAAATCCGGGGCTCATTAATATCCAGAGGATCTACGACCTGTTCGATGATGCGGCCATGGGCCTGATCAATTACAGCCCATATCTGGCATCCGCCGTCGATACCGGCACGGACATCATCACGCGTATTTTCCAGCCCCTGTCCGGAGATACGATCAGCGAAGGGATGCTGACCCTCCGGGGCGTGGCGTACGCCAGGCACGGCATTGACCGTGTGGAGATCAGCCTCGACAACGGCGCCACCTGGGCTACGGCATCATTTGATCCTGTTTTTTCCGGGAAAACCCTCTGGTATTATTAGGTCGATGCAATCTATGCGGATACCGTTCCCTACGCGATTGTGGCCCGAACAGTGGATATGGACGGCAATGTGGAAAGCCCGGGGCATCAGATTTCCATTACCGTGAGCGGGGACGCGCCCACAACGGCCGGGGCCCTGGATTGGGACGAGACCTGGTCCGGGACCGTGGAACTGGATGGGGACGTGGTCGTGCCTGAGGGTGTGACATTGACCATTCAGCCGGGCACGACCATCCGATTTCCGGCCGGTCTGGACACGACCTACAGCGGGGCCGACATCAACAAGACCGAGTTTGTCGTCCACGGCACGCTCCTGGCCGAAGGTACCGAATCCGAACCCATTGTCTTTACGTCATCTTCCAACACACCGGCCAAAGGCGACTGGACCGGAATCAAGGGCGACGGAAAGCTCTATCTGGAACATGTCACGGTCGAGTACAGCGGCTACGGCGTCCAGTTTACCGGCAACATGGATTCCGACACGCTGCAGGTCAGTGCGTGTACGGTGCAGCACACATCGGGCGATGGTATCACGGCATATGCCAACAGCGGTGCAACGGTTCAGGTCTATATTGAGGACAGCTTTATCAGCGACAACGACAGATGGGGAATTTACTGCAACAGCTCCGGGGCGAACACGGTTCTGGATGCGGGTATTTCCGGCAATACGATTGAAGACAATGTCAGCCGGGCAATGTACCTCTATGCCCAGGGTGACAATAACAACCCGAAATTGATCAGTTGGGTTTTCGACAACACGATCAGCGGCCACCAGGATCAGGGCATCTATACGTACACCCGTTCCGGAGGCATTTCAGAACTCACGATCGACGCCAATACGGTGACCGGGTCAGGCATAGCGGTTTCCTGTCAATACAGCAGTGCATCAGCCGCCTCTGTGCTCAGTATCAGGAACAACATTTTGAACACCCAGGTCGACGGGATCCGGATTTCTGCCGCAAGTTCCAGTATCGCTCCGGCAATAGAAGCCAACAAGATCACCGGAAACAGCGGGTACGGCGTTTATCTTGCCGTCACTCAAGAACCCACGGTTACCGGGAACGAACTGTACGGAAACGCGCTGTTTGATCTTTATAACAACGGCACCTCGGATGTGGACGCGACGGGCAACTGGTGGGGTGTGGATACCACCAATGAGATGAACGACGGGCCATATCCCAAGGATATCGGGGCCATTTTTGACAACTATGATGACGGGAGCAAGGGAACGGTAAGCTATGACAACTGGATTACCGCCTACTCGGTTCCTGCAGACCCCGGACTTGACACCCTTACTTCCCCGACGGATGTTGCGTCCCAGACCCTCACGGGCACGAAAGATGCCGGCACGGCCATCGTTTTAAACGGTGCTGTCGTGGTGCCGGAGGACAGTGCCACGACCTGGAGCCATGAGATGCCCCTTGTGGAAGGAAACAACCCCGTTGCCCTGTATGCCAGAAACGCTGAAGGCCTGACCAGCAGCGTCGTGACCCGTGCCATCATCCTGGACACCACGCCGCCGCAGATACTTTCCTCGGTCCCGGCTGAAGGGAGCATCCTGAACCGGACCCTCCAGTCCATTGAAATCACCCTGTTTGAAGAAAACACGGCCATTGACGACACGGCCACTCTGGCAGGTGCCGACATCCGGGATGGCGGCGGCGCCGGTGTATCCGGTACCTGGACGCTTGACAATAACACGGCTGTTTTTATGCCCGACGCCCCGATGGGCGAAGGCGATTACACGGTCACGCTCCATCCCACGGACACACCTCTTGGAAATTCCCGGGTTTCCACGATCCATTTTTCCATCGACCTGACCGCGCCCGCCACCCCCACGCTGGACCCCGTCACAGACCCGACCCATGTGGCCGTACAGACGATTTCCGGCGGCAAAGAAGCCGGCACCGCCATCTGGCTGGATGACGCGGAAATCGTCCCGGCCGACGAATTGAACACATGGTCATACGACCTGTCCCTCTCATTTGAAGGACCGAACAGCCATGCGCTTTCCGCCCTGGACACGGCAGGGAACCGGAGCGGGAATCTGGCTTTTACCATTGTTCTCGACCGTGTGCCCCCGGCCTTTCAGGACTCGTCCCCCCAGGACGGATCATACGTATCCGCACAGCCCGCGGCGATCAGCTTCATGTTCCTGGATCAGACCACGGGCATAGACGAAACCGCATCCATTGCCACCGGCGAGGTGCAGGACGGCGCGGCCCAGGCCGTGGACGGGTCCTGGTCATTAACGCCGCCCGGGACACTGGTCTTTACGCCCGCCACGCCGCTCGCTGAAGGCAGCTACACCGCGACCATCCAGGCCATTGATCCGGCAGGAAACGCCACCGGAAAAACCATCTCCTTCACATATGACGCCACGGCCCCGGCCGTGCCCACCCTGAACCCGGTGCAGAGTCCCACACACCTGGACCATCAAACGATTTCCGGGACCAAGGAGGCCGGAACCGCCCTGTGGATCAACGGCACGGAAGTCCTCCCCTTCAGCACCGACACGGAATGGTCATTTGAATACACCCTTGCAGAAGGCGAAAACGTCCTGGCCATCGTGTCCAGGGACCGCGCCGGAAATGAAAGCAGTGCCGTCACCGCGACGATCGTGTATGACGATGTCTCACCGCTGCCCGTCGCACTGACAGCTAACGGCAACGGCGTCGGAACGACTGTGCTGCTCGACTGGAGCGGCTACGACGAGGCGGGACAGGAAGATGTGGCCTTCTATCACATTTACATGGACACCGCCCTGTTTACCCAGGTGGGGGGCATGACGCCCGTGACCACCCTGCCCGCAGGCACCTTTACCGACACGGTCACGGGCCTTGAAACGGGCACAACCTACTGGTTTGCCGTGGTTGCGGAAGACGAAAACGGCAATGCCCTGACTTCGGTGACTCCGGTCAGTGCCGTTCCCACGGACACGGTGCCGCCGGTTTTCAGCGGTCTGGACTGGATCGATGTGGATGTCAGCGAAGCAGTGAGCGAAGGGGATCAATATGTCTTCCACTTCAGTGAAGCAATGGATACCAGTGTGATCCAGGACGGTACCACCCATGCGAATATCCATCTTGTGCCTGCCGGCAATACCCTTTACGGCGCACTGAACACGGTTTCCTGGAGTCCAGACGGACGTGACTGCACGGTCACTGTCACTGCGGGGTATACCATTGTCGGGGATGAGATTGTTACCCCGAGTTCTTCTGTCACCGATCTTGCAGGAAACCCGGTGACCGGCACCCAGCAACTGAAAGGCGCCCCGGTCATTGCGCCGGATATCGTTTCCATCCGTTTTAACGATTCCGACGGGAATGGCTCGGTTTCCGTGGGGGACTGGTATGTCTTTACCTTTGATGAACCGATTGAACCCGGATCTCTTTCAAACGGGACGACGGAGGCCAATCTAAACCTCCCGCCACAGGGTAAAAAGTACGGTACGATCAATACGATCATCTGGAATACTGACTTTACGGAAGTCACCATTGAAATCACTCCGGGTTTTACCATCGTCGGGAATGAGGTGGTTGATCCGTCAAACCAGGTGACGGATGTCGATGGAAATCCTGTTGAAAATACCGGCACGTTGAACCTTACCGATGTAATTGCTCCCGAGGTCCGGGACGTGCAACCGCTGTACATCAACCCGGTGAGCGCCACCAGTAATTACAACCTGACCATTCAGTTCAACTCGGCCATGGATCCGACGGAGGAACCGGTTGTGACCCTCACCAGCAGCGGAGCAATAAGCCCGGTCGTTCCCACAGGCGGACAGTGGCTGACCACGAGGTATCCCAACGATACCTATACCACACCTGACATTGTCCTTTCCCAGGGCATGGACGGCACGCTTACAGCGGATGTCCGTGGTGCCCGGGACAAGGCGGGCAATATCATGGTTCCCGCACCGAATATTTTTTCAGCGGTACTGGATGCCACCCCGCCGGCAAATCCGGCAGTCATCGTATCCTCCGTGGATTGCGAGTCGGCCACGCTTTCATGGGACGGCTACGCCGCTCCCGAAGACCTGGCCGGATTCCAGATCTATCTGACCACCGAGGGCAGTCTTACCACTGTGGACGGCAGCTCATTTGTTCAACAGATCGGCCCGCAGATGCGGTCCTTTGAAATAGGCCCGTTGACACCTGAAATCACTTACTACGCCGCCGTCGCGGCCCTGGACAATGTGGGGAACTTCACACCCGCGGTCACATCTGTTCCCATTTTCATTGCCCGGCCCGTTCCGCCGGCGGCCGGTATCACGGTCGAAGCAGGAAACAACCCGGACGAGGCGGTCATTTCCTGGTCCGCCTATGACACGGATGGACTCTGCGGGTTTGCGGGTTTCAAGGTCTTTATGGAAGAAGAGGACTTCACCACTGTGGACGGCCTCACCCCGATTGCCACGCTTGATGAAACCGCACGCGGGCACATGGTATCGGGTCTTGACCGTGCCCGGACGTATTATTTCGCAGTCGTCGGTTATAACCAGGCCGACCAGTTTACAGCCGACGTGACGACGGCATCCTGGTCTGACCCTTACACCGGTGACATTTCAACAGACACCTCTATCGGCGCAGGCGATCAGAAGCACATTGTCATCAATCAGACCATAACAGTGACATCAGGGGCGACCCTTACCGTCGAACCGGGAACAACTCTTTATTTTGCCCCGGGTACGGGCATCCACATCCAGACTGGTGCTCTCATTGCCGATGGAACCGCCATCCATCCGATTGTGTTTACGTCGCAACAAGACCTGTCGGACGGGACACCGGCCCCCGGTGACTGGGAAGGAATCACGCTGGGGTCAGGAAACACCGGTTCCGTGCTGCGTCACGTTTTTGTCAACTACGGGCAAGGCCTGCATATCGAAGCCACTGCCCCGATTGTAGAAGCATTCAGCGCTCTGAGCAACAGCGGGGCGGGTCTCCTGGTGAGTAACGGTGGAGAACTGACCACATCGGAAGCCCTGCTCCAGTATAATGAGACCGGCGCCGCCATAGAAAACGGCGGCCGACTGACCATTACCGGTTCGGTAATCAAGTACAACACGACCAACGCGGCTTCGGACAATACAGAGACCCTGGAAGCACAGGGAAACTGGTGGGGTTCCGCAGATGCAACAACGATTGAAAGCACCCTGATCGGCGATGTGGATTACGATGACCTGCTCACGCCGTTCCTTACTGAAGAACCGGTCCTTGTACCGGCCATGGATACCGCCGACAGCGAAATCCAGGTCGGCAGTCGGCAAATTGAACTTGTTCTGGCATGCCGGAATGCGGAGGAAATGCGAATCAGCGAAGACTCGGCCTTCTCAAATGTCTTCTTTGAGCCGTTTCAAACGAACAAGCCTTTCACATTATCGGAAGGCGGGGGCACCAAGACCATCTATGCCCAGTTCAGAAGCCCCACAGGCACAGAATGCCCACCCATCTCTGTCCAGGTCACCTATGTGACGGAAGGGCCTGTCATAACCGCATTCAATCTGGCCGAAGGTCAGCAAATCCACAGGCCCGTCGACGTTCAGGCGGAAGCAACCGCCGCCCTGGGGCTGAGTGCGCTTGCCTTTCATGTGGATGGCGAGGAGCAGATCCGAACACATAACCAGGCACTCACATACCGCTGGGACGTTCGTCAGGCCGAGAACGGTATTCATCGAATCAAACTTCTGGCGGAGGATCTGGCCGGCAACGTTTCTACGCTGGAACTCAATGTGCTTGTGGATCTGGAACCGCCTGCCGCACCGGTCATCACCCAGCCTGCTGCCGGTCTTGTCCTCACTTCCGGCCCGGTTACGATTCGGGGCACTGCGGAACCCCTTACTGCGGTTCGGGTGAGCAGCAACGGCTTTGTTGTCGGAACCCCTACTGCCGATGCAAACGGCCTTTTCGAGGTGGCAGATGTCAGTCTAACTGAAGGCGCAAATGTGTTTGTGGCTACGGCAGAGGATACGGTCGGTATGAGTGCAGACTCCAACACGGTCACCGTTGTGTTGGATTCAGGCCCACCCACAGCACCGGTTCTTGTCGGGGCCACCCTCAACGGTCTCGGCGGTGTACAGCTCCAATGGGAGTATCCGGAGACCGGCGAACACCCGACAATATTCAGGATATACCGTCACGCATCTCCATTCAGCGACACTGCCCATGCGACCCTGCTGGCCGACAATATCTCCCTGCTCCGGTACACGGATACATCCATCCCCGAGGGAACGTATTACTACGGGCTGGTTGGTGTGGATGATGCGGGCAACACAAGCCCCCTGTCCAACCTGGTCCATATCGTCTATGACAGCACGAAACCGTCCTTCACTGTCAGTTACGGAAAGACGCCTCCCGTTGGAACCGGTCCGCTGGACATTACCCTTACCACGGATGAAGCACTGGCCGCTGCGCCGAGCCTTGTGATCACGCCTTCGGGTGCGATATCCCCCATCTCAGTGGGACTCACCAGGCAGAACGTTAATACGTATACCGGAACATTCGAGATCCTCGGCAGCACCCCCTCCGGGCCTGCGGAAGTTTATGTCTCCGGCCGGGATGAGGCAGGAAATGTTTTTTCCGGAGAACCTTCCGGGCCCACCCTTGTCATCGATTCACAGGGACCTTCCGGTACCATAGACACTACCCCCGCACAGCCCGTTCAGGTGCTCGGCACCACGAATGTGGGTATCACACTCACGCTCGATGAACCGGCAGACTCCGGCAGCACACCGGTCTTGCAGTTTTCGCCGCCTTCAGGTCCTCCCGTAAATGTCACCCTGACCGGATCGGGAACCGCTTGGACAGGTTCTCTCACACTGGAACCCGCGATGGTTTCGGGAACCGGCTTCGGCCAGTTCTCCCTGCAATGCGAAGATGATCTTGGCAACGAAGGCACAAGCATTACCGCGGGGAGCACTCTGGAGATCTATGACTCGCCGCTCCCCCTGCCCACGGACCCGCCTGACAACATGACGGCATCTTCTCTTCCGGGTGGTGAGGTCTTCCTCTCATGGGATGCAAATGATCAGGCCGATTCATACAATCTCTATCGAAAGAGCGGGATCTGCGACGCCTCACCATCAGAAGCCATCAGCATGAATCTGACGGATACGCATTTTACAGACCTGCCCCCTGCCGATGGAATATACTGTTACGGAGTGACTGCAAACCGCAAAGGGGCGGAAAGTGACCTTTCCTCGCGGGTCGCAATCCTTTCCGACCGGACCCCACCAGCGGCCCCCGCAAACGTCTCCGTGTCCCTGGAAAGAGACCGTGTTCTGCTGACATGGGACAGACCCTCATCCGGGGATGCCCCCAACGGGTATTCCATATACAGGAACGGGGAAAAAATACGGACTGTCACAGGCAGCGGCGGAAGCTTTCAGGCCGTTGACTATCCTCAAACGGGCGGGTCCTATGAATACGTGGTCGCTTCTTTTGATGATACTGGAAACGAAACACCCGCCCCTCCCCAATCACTTCAGTTGCTGGTGGGCGCTGTTGATAATCTCCAGGCCCTGGTCAGTAATATCAACCCTCCCCTTTTGACATGGGAAAGCTCCGATCCGGAAGCAGTCTCTTTTAATGTGTACAGGGGCGGTCACAAACTGAACGACACACCGCTCACAGAGCCGAGCTATGAAGACGTTTTTTATGCGGGACAGTCCTATCTCGAATACGAAGTCACTGCCGTCAATGGGAACGGCGACGAAAGTCCCGCCAGAAAAATCGGCATATCGCCGATTCATATCCATGCAGTGGTGAACCCCAATGAAGAAGGTTATACGCGACCTCTGGTTACCAATTATTTCAACATAATAGACGTGGTCATCACCAATGATGATACCGAAGAACCGTTTTTATTTAACCGTGTCGAGAACCGCATTACCAGAAACGGAGAGCAGATCTTTCTGGCCGATGAAGAGGCGCCCTTTGTTGTCGCACCCGGATCAAGCGTAACAGATACGATCACGGTTCCCTTGGGGAAGGAGATTGAAGACCACCTCCTGAGAGTGACCCTCACCCAGGAACAGGAACCGGGAAGCCGGGTCGTATATCAAAACCATATCATTTTGGCCGATTTCGTTTTCTCTGGTGACACGGTAGAAATGACAATGGATGACCTGCCCCTTGCCGGCGGATACTCGACGGTTCACCTGTGTATCAACAATTCCGGTTACACGGACATGGACATTGTCGTATATCGTGACGACGGCCGGGAGCATGGCGATATCTATGTGGCTCTTTTGAATGAAGACGGTCTGGAAATCAGTCGCGCTTATTACAGCGAATCGCCTCCCGGCGTACATGACGACTCCGGAACAGGCTACGTAACCATTGCGGCCGGAGAAAGTCTTTGCGTCGATGTGGAGGTCCTGGTCCCCGCCGGTCTGGAAGAAGGGACTTCATTGACCTTCACCGGTTTCATTGAACAGTTTTTCCATGATCTTTCCGGTCAGGGCCAGGCGGGCAGTGGTGCACTGACCGGGTCAACGACATCGCAGATCACTTTCTCTCCCTACTACGGCGTTGCCCAGGCTGACAGGGACGTTTACACGGGAGATGAGGCCATAACCATCACCGGACAGTCCATTAACCGGGACACCGGGCTTCCCGAACCGGATGCCCCTCTCAAAATCGGCTTCTACCTCAGAGGCTACAAATGGTTTGAAGACATAACAACAGACAGCAGCGGCGAATTCACGTACATATACCATCCCACGGAAGGACTGAGCGGCGAATTTCTCGTCT
>CAYTJI010000043.1:0-9351 GCA_964438065.1 uncultured Desulfobacteraceae bacterium
CGGACAAAATTCCTCATTTATGGATGGACACTATATATAAACTGTTTTCAAAAAAGGAAGTTCGGCAAACTCGATGCTTGCAGGATTCAGGTGTCATATTTACAGGAATAATCCCCCTTTTTGGGGATGAATTCCATCCGGCGCATACGAGATACCGACAGGCGCCTAAAAATACGCACGTTTCGGCATACTGCACGGTGCCCTGTGCAAGCCCCGGGGTGCAAGACAACCGAAACGGAGGGACAACCGTGGCTTGGGAGACGGGTAGCGTCTCCCGCTTGAGGAGGAATGGATGGCAGTTATCAAAATGAAGCAGCTTCTGGAAGCAGGGTTTCACTTCGGGCACCGAACCCGGCGGTGGAATCCAAAAATGAAACCTTATATTTTCGGCGCGCGTAACGGCATACACATCATTGATCTTCAGAAAACCGTCAGGCTTTTCGAAACAACCTACAAATTTGTGGTCAAGCTGGTTTCCGAAGGCTACTCGGTCTTGTTTGTCGGCACAAAAAGGCAGAGCCGGGACGCCGTTCTGGAGGAAAGCGAACGTTGCGGGATGTTTTATGTAAAAAACCGCTGGCTCGGCGGCACACTGACCAACTTTCAGACCATTCAGAAAAGCGTTACACGCCTTAAAGAACTCGAGGCTATGAAACGAGATGGTTCCATCAATCGCTACAAGAAGAAAGAAATTCTGAAAATGGAAAAAGAGCTGGCCAAACTGGAGAAAAATCTCGGCGGGATCAAAGACATGGACGAACTGCCGGGGGCCGTTTTCGTCGTCGATCCCAAAAGGGATAAAATCGCCGTAAGAGAGGCCCGGAAACTGAAGATCCCGGTCATTGCAATCGGCGATTCGAATTGTGACCCGGACGAGATCGATTTTATCATTCCGGGCAACGATGATGCCATCCGATCCATCAGGCTGATCTGCCCCAAGATCGCGGATGCCTGTATAGAAGGTCATGGCCTGGCCGAAGAAAGGCTGCGCGCAGAGGCCGAATTTCAGAAAAAACAGGAAGAAGCTGAACTTTCTGCATCGGAATCAGAAGAGGAGGATGGCGGGCCTGAAGTTATCATCCTGCCCAAGCAGGAACAGGCCACCCAGGAAACGGGATCATAGGGCCCGCAAAACGTTTTCACGCAGTCTAGCCGTGCGTCCAAATGCCCCGAAATAAGGAGCGTCCGGATCAGGCTTTGTAACAGACAGCTTATTGATGATTGGAAATTATTCGGCTTGTCAGAGGAGATATGAATTGGAAATTTCTGCGTCATTGATCAAAGAATTGAGAGAAAAGACCGGGGTCGGTATCATGGACTGTAAAGCGGCCCTCATTGAATCTGCCGGGGACATCGAAAAAGCGGTGGGGTATCTGAGAAAAAAAGGTATCGCCACGGCCCAAAAACGGGGTGGCCGGGCCACATCTCAGGGACAGGTCCAATCCTACATTCATGCCGGAGGCAAAATCGGTGTACTCGTGGAAGTGAACTGCGAGACAGACTTCACTGCCAAGACAGATGACTTCACTATGTTTGCACGGGATATCGCCATGCAGATCGCGGCAACGATGCCCATTTCCGTTGACCGCGAAACAGTCCCGGCGGACATACTCGAAAAAGAAAGGGATATCTACGCAACCCAGGCCAGGGAGTCCGGGAAGCCTGACAAAATCATAGACAAAATCGTTGAAGGGAAAATGAAAAAATTCTTCTCCGAGGCCTGCCTCCTTGAACAGGCGTTTGTTAAAAATCCCGACATCACCATACAGGATCTCTTGAATGAAATGATTGCCAAGACTGGAGAGAATATTGTCATTCAACGATTTGTCCGCTTCCAAGTTGGAGAAACCGGTGAATGATACCCGACCCCATTTCAAACGGATCCTGCTGAAACTCAGCGGTGAGGCACTGACGGGGGATCAGTCTTTCGGTATTGATCCGTCTGTTTTGAAAACAATGGTTTCCGAAGTATCGGATATCCATGAACAGGGCGTTGAAGTTGGGATTGTGATCGGTGGCGGGAATATTTTCCGTGGACTTCAGTCGGAAAAGCTGGGCGTCACGCGGGTTTCCGGTGACCAGATGGGGATGCTGGCCACGGTCATAAACGCCATTGCTTTGGGGGATGCCTTCAAAAATATCGGCGTGGCTTCACGGGTTATGAGCGCTCTGGATATCCACGGCGTCGTCGAGCCTTTTGTCAGACAAAAGGCCGTTCATTATCTGTCCGGAAAGCATGTTGTCATTTTTGCCGCCGGCACCGGGAACCCGTACTTTACAACTGATACTGCAGCGACCCTCCGGGCTCTGGAAATCGACGCACAAGTTCTCATGAAAGCGACAAACGTTGACGGGGTATTTGATGCGGACCCGAAGCTGACGGTTTCGGCCAGGCCATTTTCCTTCCTGACCCACGAAGAGGTGCTGGAGAGAAATCTCAGGGTCATGGACCTGACAGCCATTTCGCTTGCACGGGAACATGGCCTGCCGATTCTGGTATTCGATCTCGGAAAAACCGGCAATATCCGCAAAGCCGTCTCAGGCCAGCAAATCGGCACACTCATCACAGGAGAAAAATCATGAAGGAGGAGATCCTCTCTGAATTGCGTGATAACATGACAAAATCGGTGGAAGCCCTCAAGAAGGAATTCAACCGTATCCGGACAGGACGGGCTTCAACAGCACTGCTCGATGGGATCAAAGTGAGTTGTTATGATACCCGGATGCCTCTCGACCAGGTGGCTTCCATTTCCGTGCCGGAAAGCCGTCTGATCCTTATCCAACCGTGGGATCAGACGATCCTGGGTGAGATAGAGAAAGCGGTCCTGAAATCGGAACTGGGGCTGACACCCATGAATGACGGAAAGATTATCCGGATATCCATTCCGCCCCTGACCGAAGAGAGACGAAAGGAACTGGCAAAACTGGCCAGAAAGATGGCTGAAGACAGCAAAATCTCCGTGCGTAACCACCGCCGCGAAGCCAATGACATGTTCAAGGAGCTGAAAAACGATAAAGAAATCTCCGAAGACGAAATGCATAAGGCATACAGTGACGTCCAGAAAATAACGGACGATTTTATTAAAAAGATTGATGAAATCACTGCTGAAAAGGAAAAGGAGATTGTAGAATTCTAACCCCTCCCGAACACAGACACCCTATGCACATCGTGATCTACCGTTTTTCCGCGGTCTGTACCTGATATCCCGGGATAACTAACGGACGGTCCCGGAGTTGTTTCCCCGACGATAATTTGACATGGCATCCATAAATACCGAAAATTTACCCGGACATGTCGCCATCATTATGGATGGTAACGGCAGATGGGCAAAAAAAAGACGGCTGAACCGTATCCGCGGGCATCAGAAAGGGACGGATGCCGTCAGGGAGGTGGTAAAAACCAGTCGTGAAATCGGTATTTCGTGGCTGACCCTGTATGCATTTTCAGAGGAGAACTGGAAAAGACCCCAGTCCGAGATATCCGCCCTCATGGATCTCCTGAAACAGTTTCTCAAAAACGAGCTCCCGGAAATGCAGGAAAACGGAATCAGACTTCATGCCATAGGAAGAACACAGAAGCTTCCGGCAAGCGTAAGGCAAACACTGTTTGACACCATAGAAAAAACAGCCGACAACAAGAATATGGTACTGACTCTGGCACTGAGCTATGGGGGTAGACAGGAGATCCTGGACTCCTTCCTGAAAATCGCCTCCAGGATTGAAAGGGGGGAAATACACACCGCCGACATCACGGAAGACTTTATTGCAGAAAGCCTGTACACGACCGGAATGCCTGACCCGGACCTGCTGATCCGGACCAGCGGAGAATACCGGATAAGCAACTTTCTTCTATGGCAGATTGCATATACGGAAATCTACATCACACCCACCCTGTGGCCCGATTTCGGCAGAAAGGAATATCTGGCAGCGATTCAGGACTACCAGTCCAGAGAAAGACGTTTCGGAGGCGCATAAAATAATCCGCCTGTCCCTTCTTCCCGGATACAGTCAGGGATTTTCCCGATATCCCGCACAAAGAAAGGGATGGAATTTTCACGCCTGAACTTCCTGGTCCAGCAAAAGTGACGTTTCCCCCGCCCAGGGCGTGATTCCTGATAATTCCCGGAAGCGGTTCCATAGCGCCCTGACCCGGCCCATTGAGAGTGGTTCGGCGATTTTGCGTACGCCACAGCGCGGGATTCTGCAGAACTCAGCGTCGCATGCTGCGTCTGATTCGACATCTGTTTGACGGCTTCCTGTGTCTTTATCCGTTTTCATGCTGTTCCGTTTAAAAATGAACTTCATACACACAAACCCCGCGGGTTTTCCGGTTTATTCTCCGGGATAACGTCGCTGAAACACATGATGACACAACCCAGGGACTTGAGGGACAAATGCATCTGAAACGATTGGTTACGGGCCTCATCGCACTGCCGATCCTGATTTATATTGTCTGTTTTGCCCCCAGACCGGTATTTTGTGTCACACTTTTTCTTGCTTCAGTGGCTGGATTATGGGAATTTTATAGAATAGCAGCCACGGACATCCCGAAAAGGATGAAATGGTCCGGTTATGCATTTTCCCTTGCTGTTTTCGCCTGTATTCAGACAGCCAATTTTTTTCTCTTCCCCGCCCTTGTTGTATTGCTCGCATTCGTAATGATGGGGCTGGTGATCGTTTTTCCGCATTCCCACGGGTCCCGTACGGTGGAAGATATCGGTAAAGGTCTGTTAGGTCCTGTATACGTATGTATTCCCCTTGGGATGCTTGCAATCATTGACCGGTACCCACATGGGAACCTCTGGGTCCTTTTCGTGCTTGCTCTTACCATTTCCAGTGATACGGGAGCGTACTACTGCGGCAAACTCTTCGGCAGGCACAAGCTTCACGAAGCTCTCAGCCCGGGAAAAACCTGGGAGGGGGCCATAGGGGGTGTATTCAGCAGTGTTATTGTTTCTCTCTGTTTCCTGCATCTTCTGCGTCTGCGCAACATAGATATGTGGATACCGGCCGTTGCGGCAGGCCTTGCCATTGTGGAACAGATCGGAGACCTGGCCGAATCCATGTTTAAAAGAAGCCATGGAATTAAAGACTCCGGCAATATCCTGCCCGGACACGGCGGTCTGCTGGACCGGATCGACGGGCTCTTATTTGTTATTCCTGTTTTTTATGTGTACTTTTATCTTTGTATCGTCTGATTATTCGTGAATATGAAAAACATAACCATTTTAGGATCCACAGGTTCAATTGGTGTCAACGTACTGAAGGTCATTCAGGCAAACCCCAATAAGTACCGATGTGTGGGACTGGCAGCGGGAAAAAATATCGACCTGCTTGCGGAACAAACAAGACATTTCCGGCCCGGGGTGATCTGTATACAGGATTCACTTCTTGTGTCGCAGTTGAAAAATCGACTGGGCAGAGAATTTCAGCCGGATATTCTCCATGGCACACAGGGCGTCATTCAGATTGCCACTCTCAGCGATGTAGACACTGTTATTTCGGCCATGTCCGGAGCAGCCGGTCTGTTGCCCACGTATGAGGCAATAAGGGCGGGAAAGAATATCGCTTTGGCCAACAAGGAAACCATTGTAATGGCCGGCGCCATTATCATGGCGGAAGCGAAGAAAAAGGGAGTATCCGTGCTTCCTGTTGACAGTGAGCACAGCGCGATTTTCCAGTCGCTGCAGGGTCATCCCAAAGAGGATATCAGACGCGTCATTCTCACCGCATCCGGGGGACCTTTCAGGAATCTATCCGTGAACAAGCTGCGCCGGGTTACCCCTGATCAGGCATTAAAGCATCCCAACTGGGAAATGGGAAAAAAAGTTACCATTGATTCGGCGACCTTGATGAATAAAGGACTTGAAGCTATTGAAGCCAGATGGCTGTTCAATCTGGATATGGACCAGATCAGTATTCTGATCCACCCTCAAAGCGTCGTTCATTCCATGGTTGAATATAATGACGGCTCGGTGATCGCCCAGATGGGCATCCCGGATATGATTATCCCCATTTCATACGCCCTTTCGTATCCGCATCATGACAAAAATGATCTCCCTCCTCTCGAACTGGATCAGGTTGGCGAACTGACTTTTGAAAAGCCGGACCTGAAAAAATTCAGATGTCTTGAACTGGCACTTAACGCGGCAAAAACCGGCGGCAGCATGCCTGCGGTAATGAACGGAGCGAACGAGATGGCGGTTGAGGCTTTTCTGGAAGGGAAAATCGGGTTTCTGGACATCCCGGATGTTATAGAAAAAACAATGGATGCACATCAGAAACACGGGATTGATAATGTAGCCGATGTCCTTGCATCTGACAGATGGGCGAGGGGTAAGACCAGAGAGGTATTAGACAGATGGAAATAATCCTCAGCACGCTGCATATTATTCAGTATTACTTCCTCCCCTTCGTCATAGTCCTGGGAATCATGATATTTTTTCACGAACTGGGACACTTTCTTGTTGCGAAATGCTTTGGCATTAAGGTCCTGAAATTTGCGCTCGGCTTTGGTCCGGCACTGGCAAAAAAGACCATCGGAGAAACAGAATATTCCATTCGCTGTTTCCCTCTGGGCGGATTTGTCAAGATGCTGGGGGAAAACATGCTGGATGAAGAGGACGAGGACCTCCGGGACCTGAAGCCTGAGGACGAAAAGAGATCGTTCAGCAATAAGCACCCACTAAAGCGGATGGCGGTTGTTTCGGCCGGACCCGTTTTTAATCTTGCTCTGGCATTGCTCATGTTCTGTGCAGTATATCTGGTATCCGGCATGAATATCATTCTGCCGGAGATCGGGCAGGTCACAAAGGGTTCGCCCGCCGAGAAGGCGGGATTCCTGAAAGGGGATACGATCACGGCGGTTAATGACACGAAGATTAGAAGCTGGATGGAGCTGAAACAACAGGTCAGGGACAAGGCGGGAATCCCTCTGGTTATGACAGTCAAAAGAAATGATCATTATGTCACCCTGACTGTCATCCCCGAGGAAACAACCGTGAAAAACCAGTTCGGAGAAATTGTTAAAACCCCATTGATCGGTATTGTTGCTGCCGGAAACCAGGGAAGAATAAAACTGAAACCCGGGGAAGCCATAGAAGAAGGTTTTAAAGAAACATGGAGATGGATAAAAATGACCTTTCTTGTCGTTGAGAAACTGTTTCAGGGGGTCGTATCCATAAAAACACTGGGCGGGCCGATCCTGATCGGGCAGATGACCGGCCGGATCGTCCAGGATGACATCGGCTATCTTGTCCCTTTCATGGCTATCATCAGCATCAACCTGGGCATCCTCAACTTTTTTCCTATTCCCATCCTTGACGGCGGTCTGATTGTATTTCTGCTGATCGAGCTGATCACCGGCAGGCCCGTCAGCCTCAAAAAACGCGAATTCGCCCAGAGAGTGGGGCTCTTCCTGTTGGTTCTTCTGATGACGGTCGTGTTCTACAACGATCTGACAAGAGTTTTGAAATAGTGGACCTCCTGAGCACAATGCCTGAATCGGAAACCCGCCGGAAAACGGGCCAGAGGAATCGGATCTCGGGACAGATCCCCGTTCTCTTACCCGCAGTCATAGCAGATCAGAAAAATGATTCTTGCCATTAACACATCCACTCCGCAATTTGGTCTGGCACTGCTTGACGAGGAAGGGACCATTCTGTCGGAATATTTCATGTTCCAGGAAAAAGGCCATTTTGGTAATCTGCTGCCGGCCCTTCATTTCATGCTTTCCAGTCTGAACATGGACATTCAGAAGATCCGGGCGATTGTTGCCGCCACAGGACCGGGGAGCTTTACCGGTCTCCGGGTCGGATTATCCACAGCAAAAGGTCTCTGTCATGCGCTGGAAATCCCTGTTATCGGCGTCTCCAGCCTGAAAGCCCTGGCATCGCAATTGTCCCAATCAGACCTCCCCATCGTGCCGATCCTCTATTCCCGGAAAAATGAGTTTTTTACTGCATGCTTCATCCGCGACCACGGTACCGAACTGGTAAGAACCATGAAAGACCAGGCACTGAAAATAGATGACCTGGCATCTGTTTTCACTGAGCCATGCTACTTTATTGGAACCGACTTTCCGAATCAGTCTAAAGTCCTGAAACGGAATCTCGGCCCTGTTGCTCACCTTGCAAATGCCGTGAACTGGAATCTCAGGCCTTCTTCCGTTGGGGCCTTGGGTCTCATAAGATACCACAGCAGGAAATTTGATGACCCGCTAGCACTTGAACCGGTATACCTCCGGCCCCCGGATATTCGACCCAATCCGTTCCCGGCAACAGCACAGAACCCGTAATTGTCCGGATGTCTCTGATCAGTGGCTTGCGAGTCCGGTCCATGCCTCTTGTTTTTTGACGGGACAAGGCACAGAATCATTGACAAAAAAATATTAAAAAATATAAAAGATAGAGGTTCCGGGTCTGGTCCTTTGTTCCGTTGACGGTGAGACGGTTCTTCTGCTTGTGTAGACAGGAAAAAGACGAATCACACCGTGGCGTGATTAAGCGTGGGAATATATTGACTGTTTTGAGGGGCCGTAAAAGCGGTAGTTTTTCAAAGATCCCGTCCCGAAACAAGGGCGTTCATGCCGCAATCACCCATATACGCAACTCGCAAATTGAACGATATACACATCCACAACAAATGGCCCCTGGCCAGAGAAGGTCTGCCCTTTATCATTCCGGTCTTCGGTCTGACGTGTGTCTTTGTCTACTTCGGTTTCTGGACGGCAGCCTTGCTTGCCGGTACTCTGACTGTTTTCACGACCTTCTTTTTCAGAGACCCAGAAAGAAGCCATTCCGCTTCTGAAAATGCGGTCCTGGCACCGGCCGATGGCCGGGTCATTCAAATTCAGCATATCGAAAACGCCAACAACCCACTGGAGGAACCCGCTGTCAAGATCAGTATCTTCATGTCGATATTCAATGTTCACGTCAACCGTGTCCCCGTGGGCGGCCGGATTAAGCATATTGTGTACCGCAGTGGTAAGTTTTTTTCAGCCAATCGCGACAAGGCATCGGAACAGAACGAAAGCAACCGGATCACCTTTTTAACACACGATTCCCGAAAAATTATCGTGGTACAAATTGCCGGCCTTATCGCGCGACGGATTGTGTGTTGGATAAAAAACGGAGACAACGTCCAGCCGGGTCAGCGGTTCGGTATGATCCGGTTCGGATCCAGGCTGGAAGTCTATCTTCCCCGGGGTACACGGATTACCGCGAAGCTACGACAAAAAGTAAGTGCGGGCAGAACAATCATCGCCTATCTGCCGTAATTAAACCTAAAACCTGCACAAACTATTTTCAAAAAGGAAATTATGCTTTTAATATCAGCGAATTATAGGAACGT
>CAYTJI010000044.1:0-9310 GCA_964438065.1 uncultured Desulfobacteraceae bacterium
CAGACAAAAACAACGGTTTCCAGACTGTTGTTCGTTTCAAGGAATTTTTTCGTTTCACCCAGTGCAATCTCGGTCGCCCTTTCCAGGGGGAAGTGGTATACCCCGGTACTGATTGAGGGGAAGGCGATCGATTTGATGCCGAGACGTTCCGCCTCACGAAAACTGTTCCGGTAACAGTTGGCGAGCAGGGCGTCTTCATTGCGGTTCCCGCCGCGCCACACAGGGCCGACAGTATGGATGACCCACTTGGCCGGCAACCGGTACCCCCTGCTGACCCTTGCCTCACCGGTCGGACATCCGCCGATTTTTCGGGTTTCCTCAAGCAGTTCGGGTCCGGCCGCCCTGTGGATCGCGCCGTCCACACCCCCGCCGCCCAGCAGGGACGTGTTGGCGGCATTGACGATGGCATCCACTTCCTGTTTGGTGATGTCGCCCTGGACAATCTTTATTCTTTCTTTCATGCCTGCTTCCTCCTTTCAAGGGTTCCGGATCCGGTCATGGATTGTGCCGGCACAGGGCACCCCTTTATTCCCGCTCCGGGTCCGTCAACCCCCTGGCAATACGGAGATAGACCTCCTGAATGCGTTTCTCAAAGGATTTTCTGTCCATTCCGGATTTTGCTTCTCCCCGGTCCCACCAGCCGATCTGATTGAGATGATCGGCATCTATTTTTGCAACCAGATACTTTTCTTTCCACATGGAAGACCTGAGAGAGACAAGGCCGTCGTTTTCGCCCTCATTCTTCCAGATGACCCGGAAAGAGGGTCTCAGCGGTAAAAATATCCGTTCGATGGGTTGGACACCGGACACGGTTTGATAACAGACCGCATTATTTTCTTCAAAATCAGCCATCATCCGGTTCCGCTCAGCACACGAATCACGGGTCAGATCCCTGAAGCCACGGATATTCAGCCCGATGATTCCGGCGGCACGAATCAGCCACCCGGATCTTTTCAGACCCCAATCCGCACAGGAGGTCCCGTGGTGGGGCGCGCCGATGGTCGTGAGAGAGGCGACGCGGTTATCCATCTGATATCTATAGATCATCCATCGGCTGTCAAGTCCCCCCATGCTGTGAGCGATGATGTGGACGCGTGGCCATTTCCGGAACTGATCGGTCATACACAGGATTTCGTCTCTGAGCTCCCCCGCCCGCCTGTCCATCTCCGCCGCCCAGCTGACTCTCGCGTGAAAGACCTCAAACCCGTGATTCCTGAGCGTCGTTCTGATGTTTTTGAAATAGTGATACCGGTCGCGGGTACCGTTATCCCAGCGAAGTAAAGCGGCGAAAATGCCATCGAACGGGCATATGCCGTGTGCCAGAATAATCGGGTAGTTGGTATGCATGGGATGTTAATCCCCTGAAGAAAACACGGATGAATTCAAATATACGTGCTGTCATAAGTACCATACTGCGCACATGAAAGCAATCCGACATGAGTCTGGGGCAGGGAAATCCGGCCCCGGGACCCGGTGCGGAGGTGAGGGCGGGAAGCGGGGGAGAAGATGCGTTTTCCGTTTTTCAGGATGGGTACCCAATCGGGAAAATCGCTATTGACACCCCTTCCATAGTTTTTATATACTCCCTTTCTATTAAAAAATTCGAATGGATGAGGAGCTTGATAATATGGCCCATGCCGAAATGCCGGAATTCCGGGAAATTATCGACGATGGCCTTGAAAAAGGGGCTGAAAACCTCACCGAGGATAAAATCCGGCAGGTCATAAACTGCGTTTTAAGCCGGGAATCCTCAGCGGCCGCTGTGTGTTTTTCATCATGACGCACACAATGAAGCGGCTTCGGTAGAGGATTGCAATGAGTGCCATCACGTTATTGAGGACGGCAACGGGCTCCCGTTGAGGAAGGCGTTTCACAGGAACTGCAAGGGTTCCCTGTTTCGCAGATCCTGAAGCGGTGTTTTGGGGTGGTGTATGAAAAACAATGTTTTGTGAGATCCGTTAATTCTACAATTTCTGTAATCTGTAACCTAAATCCTGCAAGCGTCGAGTTTATCCCGCCTCCAGGCGGGATAAACTCGACGCTCCCGAAGGGTAAACTGTTTTCAAAAACCCAAGACTTTATGGACGCATTCGAATTGATACGTGTCATGCAAGCCCAACGTTCCCATAACTTGCTGATATTAGAAGCATAACTTCCTTTTTGAAAATAGTTTATGCAGGTTTTAGGTGTAAATGAGGAGATAGGATCATGCCTGGAGAGGTAAACGGTTCCGTGCTGGTCGTCGGCGGTGGGATTGCGGGGATGCAGTCGGCGCTTGACCTGGCAAATTCCGGATATTATGTGTACCTTCTGGAAGAGAGCCCTTCCATTGGCGGCGTGATGTCTCAACTGGACAAGACATTCCCGACCAATGACTGTGCCATGTGAATTATCTCACCCAAACTGGTCGAGGTCGGCCGGCATTTGAATATCGAGATAATTACGTACGCGGATCTTGAGGCAGTGGAGGGGGCTGCAGGAAATTTCAAGGTGAAGATCAGAAAACGCGCGCGAAGCGTCAACATGGATCTGTGTACCGGGTGTGGAAGCTGTGTTGAAAACTGCCCAGTGACAAACGAGGCCCAGCTTCCCCTGCAGCATGTATGAGGGGGTACAGAATGAATAACGAGATTACCATTGACTGGGAAAAGATCGACCAGATCATATCCAAATATAAGGAAAACCAAGAAGCCCTGCTGATGATCATGCAGGATATCAGTGATATATACAATTATGTGCCGCCGGAAGTCGTCCCTGTGCTGGTTGAAAGACTGGGTGTCAAGGAGAGCCTGATTTATGGGGTTGCCACCTTTTACAAGACCATAAGCCTTGAGCCGCGGGGCAGATATATCGTCAGTGTGTGCACGGGTACGGCCTGTCACTTGCGGGGGGCGGAAAAAATCATGGATGCGATGCAGGAAAGGATGAAGATCAGGGAGGGCGAGACAACGGAAGACCGGCTCTTCAGCCTGGAGACTGTCCGGTGTGTCGGCTGTTGTGCTTCGGCTCCTGTAATCACCGTGAACAAGGAAACTTACGGTGGTCTGGATCGATCCAGCGCCCTGGCGGTTATTGATGAGTATGCACATCGCAAATCTTAAAGGCGTGTTGTCTCTGAAGGAGATTATGCACGGAAAATGGCAAGGCTAGAGAACAGAGAGGCACTCAGCAAACTCATAGAGACCATTCTGGATTGCCGTCAGCAGAGTAAAAAGCAGGTTATTTCGCTTGTGCGCCGGTTCCGGTTGCGGTGCTTATGGCACCGCCAAGGTGTATGAGGCTCTGACCGCCGAATTGGCGAAGCACAACCTGCAGGACGAGGTTGAAGTCAAGCTGTCGGGCTGTCACGGGTTCTGCGAGAAAGGGCCGATCATGGTGCTTCATCCGGAAGGTATTTTCTATCTGCAGGTCAAGGATAAGCACATCCCGGATATTGTCGAAAAGACGATCAAAAACGGCGAGATCGTGGAACCGCTCATTTTCTAGGATCTGACGACTAAAGAAAAAATTGTTCGTGAGCAGGACATCCCTTTTTACAGACTTCAGCAGCGGGTGATTTTCGGCAACAACGGGATCGTCGATCCGACCAGCATTGAGGATTACCTGGCGGTTATGCGGGCCTGGAGAAGGCCCTTTTCGATATGGACCCGGTGCAGGTTATCGAGGAGATAAAAAAATCGGGACTGCACGGCCGGGGCGGCGGCGGGTTCCCGACAGGGATCAAATGGGAAACCTGCAGTCGGCATGAGGGAGACCGGTATGACATCTGCAATGCTGATGAGGGGGATCCGGGTGCATACATGGACCGCAGCCTTTATGGGCGCATTCAAATTGATGCGTGTCATGCAAGCACAACGTTCCCATAACTTGCTGATATTAGAAGCATAACTTCCTTTTTGAAAACAGTTTATGCAGGTTTTAGGTCTCAACATAAGCAGGTTGAAAACCTTATGATTACATTCAAACTCAATGGAAATGAAGTCCAGGGGGAAGAAGGCCAGTACATCCTTCAGGTCGCTGAGAAATACGGTGTTGAAATTCCGACACTGTGCAACCACAAGGCACTGGAGCCGGCCGGGATGTGCCGGCTGTGTACGGTTGAACTCTTTGACGGACACAGGACCCGTTTTGTCACGGCGTGCAATTATCCCATATGGGAAGGCATGGAGGTCCGGACGGACACCGAGGCGGTTCATCAGGTGCGAAAACTCATCGTTGAAATGCTGCTTGCCCGTTGCCCGGATGTGCCTGTCATCAAGCGGCTGGCTGAAGAATATGGAATAGAAGAGCCGCGTTTTGAAAAGGAAAGTGATGATTGCATTCTGTGCGGTCTTTGCGTGCGCATCTGCGAGAAGATGGGGAACAGTGCCATCAGCCTGACCGGGCGCGGCGTGGAAATGACGGTCGATACGCCTTTTCACGTGCAGACGGATGTATGTATCGCGTGTGGCGCCTGTGTTTCCGTTTGTCCTACCGGACATATCAAACTGGAAGACATTACGAAGCACAGCATCAAACCCATCCCTTCCGAGTACGATATGGGTCTCAAGGGGCGGAAACCCATTTACGTGCCTTATGCGCAGGCCATACCGAACACGCCTGCGATTGACCGGAGCAAGTGTGTTCACTTCAAGACCGGAGGCTGCAAAATCTGTGCGGACTTCTGCGGGGTGAATGCCATTGACTACTCGCAGGAAGACGAAGTGGTTGAACTGAACGTTGGCTCCATTATCCTGGCGCCCGGTTTCCGGCCGTTTGATCCCGGCGCTTTTTCGACCTATCATTATGCGACGCATCCGAATGTGATCACTTCAATGGAATTTGAGAGGATCCTTTCGGCTTCCGGTCCGACCATGGGGCATCTGGTCAGGCCTTCCGATCATAAAGAACCCAAAAAAATCGCATGGCTCCAATGCGTCGGTTCCAGGGATATCAACAAATGCGATCATGGCTACTGTTCTGCGGTCTGCTGCATGTATGCGATCAAAGAGGCCGTCATTGCCAAGGAACATGCGGGGGCCGATCTCGACTGCGCTGTTTTCTACATGGATATGCGGACCCACGGAAAGGATTTCGAAAGCTATTATGATGACGCCCGGGAAAAGCATGGTGTCCGGTTCATCAATTCCAGGATCGTTTCCATTGATCCGATTCCGGAAACCGGTGACCTGACCATGAGATATACGATGCAGAACGGTGAAGCCGTCAGAGAGTCCTTTGATATGGCGATCCTTTCCGTTGGGCTGGAAACACCACCCGAGCTGGTTGAGATGTCCGGGAAGCTGGGCATTGAGTTGACCGAGGGAAATTTCTGCCGGACCGAATCATTCCGCCCGGTGGCTACATCCCGAGAAGGGATTTATGTGTGTGGTGCCTTTGCGGGACCGAAAGATATCCCGCAGTCCGTTATTGAAGCCAGTTCCGCTGCGGCCGAGGCCGGTGCCCTTCTCAGTGAGGCGAGAAACACGCTCACCCGCGAGAAGGAAACCCCGGAAGAGAAGAATATTGTGGGTGAAAGACCCCGCATCGGGGTATTCGTCTGTCACTGCGGGATCAACATCAGCGGTGTTGTGGATGTGCCCGCGGTCCGTGATTACGCGGCCTCACTGCCATACGTGGAATATACCAATGACAGCCTGTACACCTGCTCCCAGGATTCGCAGAAGACCATGGCGGACATTATCAGGGAGAAGGACCTGAACC
Source organism: uncultured Desulfobacteraceae bacterium (assembly GCA_964438065.1). Taxonomy (GTDB): domain Bacteria; phylum Desulfobacterota; class DSM-4660; order Desulfatiglandales; family Desulfatiglandaceae; genus CAYTJI01. The sequence goes on from CAYTJI010000044.1 coordinate 5,704, forward strand.
GGGTGGTCGTGGCGGCCTGCACGCCCAAGACCCATGAGCCTCTTTTTCAGGAGACCATGGTGGATGCCGGTCTGAACAAGTATGTTTTTGAAATGACCAATATCCGGAATCAGGATTCATGGGTCCACAAGGAAGACCCTGAAATGGCCACACAGAAAGCCATGGACCTCGTTCGTATGGCCGTGGCAAAAGTGGCCATGATGGAGCCCCTGCAGGAAGCGGAACTGGATATCAACCAGAAGGCCCTGGTTATCGGAGGCGGTATTTCGGGTATGGTGGCGGCCCGGACGCTGGCGGCACAGGGTTATTCCGTCAGCCTGATCGAGCAGTCCGGTGATCTGGGGGGAAATGCCCTTTCGCTGTTCAGGACGTGGAAAGGAGAATCCGTACAGCAGAACCTGGCGGATCTGATCCGTTCGGTGGAGTCGGATGGAAAGATCGACATCCACATGAATACGCAACTCAGCCGTGTCGAGGGGTTTGTCGGAAATTTCAAAAGCACCCTCGTCTCCGACGGCAAAGAAGAAGTGGTTGAGCACGGGATTGCCGTGATCGCCACTGGCGGCAGTGAATTCAAGCCGGACGAATATCTCTACGGGAAAGATCCCAGGGTTGTGACGCATCTGGAACTGGACAGGAAGTTTATGGATGAAGATAACTCCCTGAAGAAAATCAACACTGCCGTGTTTATCCAGTGTGTGGGATCCCGCGTGCCTGAACGGCCGTACTGTTCCAGGGTGTGCTGCACCCATTCCATAGAGAGCGCGCTTCACTTGAAGACGTTACGTCCGGACATGAATGTCTACATTCTTTTCAGGGATATCCGGACCTACGGGGAGCGTGAGTATCTGTACCGGAAGGCCCGTGAAGCCGGGGTTGTTTTCATGCGGTATTCTCCGGAACAGAAACCGGAGGTCGCGGCCGGGGAAGGCGGGCTGGAGATCGTGGTGATGAACCAGGTCCTGGGTCGGAAAATCATGATCAAGGCCGATCTTTTGGCACTGGCAACGGCGATTGTGCCTCCCAGGGATGAAAAGCTGGCTCAATTATTCAAGATTCCCATGAATGAAAACGGGTTTTTTGTCGAAGCCCACGCGAAACTCGGGCCGTCGGAGTTTGCTACGGACGGTGTTTTCCTGTGTGGTACCGCCCATTATCCGAAACCCATTGACGAATCGATTGCGCAGGCCCAGGCGGCCGCGTCCCGGGCGGTGACTCTTCTGGCAAGGAAAAAGGTCCAGGTCAGCGGAACCGTGGCTGAGGTGAACCCGATGCTGTGCAGCAGCTGCGGTGTTTGCGTGGATATCTGCCCGTACTCGGCCCCGTCGTTTGTCCGGGAGGGGCCCTTTGCGGGAAAGGCCGAGGTCAATCCGGTGCTTTGCAAGGGATGCGGTTTATGCGTGGCCTCCTGCCGTTCCGGGGCCTTGAATCTCAAGGGGTTCGGCACCGATCAGATTATGGCGATGATCAACGAAATGTAGTTGAGGCAAATCAACCAACGAGGAGAACCGAATGAACGATTGGCAACCCAGAATAACGACATTCCTCTGCCACTGGTGCAGTTACGGTGCAGCGGATCTGGCGGGTGTGAGCCGACTCCAGTACCCTCACAATTTCAGGGTCATCCGGGTGCCGTGCTCAGGCCGTGTCAGCCCCAAGTTTATCCTTGCCGCTTTCCGCCATGGGGCCGACGGGGTATGGGTTTCCGGGTGACATCCCGGGGACTGCCATTACCTGGAAGGTAATTATTACGCAAGAAGAAAGTTCGCCCTTTTGAAGGGCCTTCTGGAACATGTCGGTATTGAGCCGGGGAGACTCCATTTTTCCTGGATATCCTCCGCAGAGGCAACCAAGTTTGTCGAAGTTGCGCGCGCCGTGGCCGATGAGGTAAAGGCACTGGGGCCGGCGAAATATCTGGTCAAGAAAAGAGCTGAGGTGGCGTGATGCTCGAATATACGGAAGCCATCAGGAAAACGGCCAGAAAGCTGCTGCAGGACGGTCAGGTCGATGTGTTTATCGGATACAGGCAGGGTACTGTTCCCATGATGAACCAGCCTGTGCTTATATCCGATCCTGACCAGTGTGACCTGCTGTACTGGGACAGCAACTGCGGCCTGAACCTGTGTAATTATCTGACCAAGCGGACAGACAAAATCGGTATTGTTGCCAACGGCTGCAATTCCCGGAATATTGTGACGCATATTACCGAAAATCAGATCACCCGCGAACAACTCTACATCGTGGGTCTGCCGTGCACCGGCATGATTGACCACCGGGCGGTGCAGCGGGCTGTGGGACAGAAGGAGATCCTGGATATTCAGGAAGCAGGGGAATCGTTTACGGTCAGTGGGAATGATTTTGAAGAGACCTTTGAAAAAAAGGATTTTCTGCGCAGTAACTGTGCCGTGTGTACCCACCGTAACCCGGTAATTTACGACGAACTGGTCGCCCAACCGGTTAAAGAGCAGGAAGGTGTTGATGCGTTCGCGGACGTGGCACGGATTGAGGAAATGGCGCCGGAAAAAAAATGGGGGTTTTTCACCCGCATGATAGACCGGTGTCTGCGTTGTTATGCCTGCAGAAACGCCTGTCCGCTGTGTTATTGTCCCACGTGTTTCGTGGATGAATCCCGTCCCCAGTGGGTTGGGAAGAGCAATGATCCCACAGACACAATGACCTTTCACATTATGAGGGCCTATCATTGTGCCGGAAGATGCACGGACTGCGGCGCCTGTGAACGTGTTTGCCCCGTGGGGATTACCATGAGACAGTTTACGAAAAAGCTCAACAAGGACGCGTTGACGCTTTTTTCGTGGGAAGCGGGTATGGATCCGGACCGGAGGCCTTTACTGGATATGTACCGGCCGGATGATTACAACGATTTTATCAAGTAAGCAGCGATTTATTCGCCGTCTGAAACGGTCCTCGTTACGTTTAGTTATCGCAAAAGGTGACTTCCATGACGGAAAAAATCTTCACCAGAGAGGAATGGGTAAGTGCTCTGAAGACCCTGTCAGACGCCTATAAGGTATTCGTGCCGGTAAAGGATGGGGATTTTCACACATTCATGCCTCTGGATACCGGTAAAAACCCTGACTTCAGTTTTCAGAATACCCGGCTGTCCCCCAAATCCGTGGTCTATCCGCAGTCCGAGCGGATGTTTGAGTTCTCTGTCGATGAAAATGATACAGAGGCAAATATTCTTAAAGAAGCACCGAAAGACGATACGCCTCAGGCCATTGTGGGGATTCGTCCGTGTGATGCGCATGCCTTCCGGATTGTAAAACGAAATTTTGACACCCCCGAATTCAAGGATCCGTGGTGGGTCCGGCGATATGAATCCACTGTCCTGGTGGGGCTTGGCTGTAATGAGCCGTGTTCGACATGCTTCTGCACTTCCGTGGGCGGGGGGCCTTTTTGTGAAGACGCCCTGGATGCCCTGCTTTATGATCTGGGAGAGACTTTTCTGGTAAAGGGCCTGACAGAAAAGGGGGAGGCCTTTGTCGGAAAGATGGGAGGCGGAAAGGCGGTGGACGAGGAATCCCGGAAGTCTGCCGAGACCCTGGCCGCGGCCGCATCAGAGAAAGTGAATCCAGATGTCCCGACG
>CAYTJI010000045.1:0-7213 GCA_964438065.1 uncultured Desulfobacteraceae bacterium
CCCGGGAAACCCTGTCAGACAGGGACCTGACTCCGACACTGGAGGTGGACGCCGAGATTCCCCTTTCGGAATTAACCCCGGATGCGATCCGGGAAATATGGTCGCTGTCCCCGTTCGGGGAAGGAAACCCGGAACCGTGTTTTCTCTCCCGGTCTCTGCGCGTCACGGAGCCGCGGGTTATCGGTGAACGGCATCTTAAATTCAGGGTCGGACAGGCGGGAACAGGGAAATCCTGTGAGGCGATCGCTTTCGGCATGGCCGACCGACGCGTCCCGGACGGCACCATGGTTGATCTGGTTTTTACGCCCGAAATGAATCGCTGGCAGGGGTATGAACGGATGCAGTTGAGAGTGATCGACATGAAACACATGGGATGACGCACAAACCATTCGCGCCCTTCGCCACCCCCGGCCTTCGCCGGTTTCCTGCGTGGTGTGAAATCCGGTTTTACCGGCTGCCCTGCAGATATTTCAGGAATTCTGAATCCGTTGACAGGACCAGGGTGCTGTCCTTGTTCATGGTGTTTTTGTATACATCCAGAGACTTGAGAAATGAATAGAATTCCGCGTCCCTGCTGTAGGCCTCGGCATAGATCCGGGTCGCTTGTGCGTCGGCCTTTCCCATGATTTCCTGGGCTGTTCGGTAGGCCTCGGATGTAATCCTTTTCAGTTCCTTTTCCTGAGCACCTTCAATTTTCCTGGCTTCTCCCTGGCCCTCGGAACGGAATTTTTCAGCAATCTGTTTGCGCTCCGCAATCATTCTCTGATAAACGGATTTGCGAACCTCCTCCGTGTAATTCAGCCGCTTGAGTTTCAGATCGACAAGTTCAATTCCAAAATCAGCCAGTTTCGGCCGGGCCTGTTCCATAATTCCCGCAACGATCTTTTCTCTCCCGAACTTGATATTGCCGATCGCCATGTCTTCCTTCACCTTGCTTCCCATAAAGGTATCCAGGGTGCGATTGGTATTCCTCACGATCTCTATCAGCGGGTAGGAGGAGATGAAGTTTCGAACCGCGGAATCCAGGATGTCATCCAGTCTGCCCTGGGCGCCGTTTTCATTATAAACGGTTTTGAAAAACCGGAGCGGGTCAGTAATCTTCCATCTGGCGAATGTGTCCACCCATATGTAGGTTTTGTCCTGGGTCGGGATCTCCCCGGGATCTCCATCCCATTCAAGAAGATTTTTGTGAAAATAGTTGTCTTTTTGAACAAAAGGGATTTTAAACTTGAGACCGGGCTCGGTTACCGGGTCTCCGATAACCTTTCCAAACTGGGTCAGCACCACCTGTTCAGTTTCGTCCACCGTGTAAACACTGTGATAGGACACAAACAACAGGACAGCTGCGATGATAAGGAATATGCTGTATCTCATTATTTATTTCCCTCCTGCGGCGTTTCCCATATTCAGAAAAGGAAGAAAGTTTTTCTGCTTCGCGTCCACGATATACTTCTTGCCCATTTTCGGGAAAAAATCCTGAATGGATTCCAGGTACAGGCGTCGACGCGTAATATCCCTTGCCTTGGCGTATTCCTTATATACTTCCAGGAATCGGGCTGCGTCCCCTTTCGCGCGGTTAACCCTGTCAAGCGCGTAACCTTCCGCCGCCTTGATGGTTTTTTCCGCATTCCCCTTGGCAGCGGGAATCACCTTGTTATAGGCCTCCCTGGCCTGGTAAATCACCTTTTCCTTTTCCTGGATAGACTGATTCACCTCGTTGAAGGACGGCTGGACCGGTCCGGGAACATTGGTTTTTTTCATCGCAACGTTGACGATTTTCAAGCCGGTTTGCGCAATATTCAATTCTTTCTGAAGAAGGACCTTGGCCTCTGAAGCAATGGCTTCCCGGTTGCTGATAACCTCGTTAATGCTCCTGTCGCCGACAACCAGTCGCATCACCGATTCAGAGAGGTCTCTCAGGGTGGCCCTGACATTTCTTACTTTGAACAGGAACTTGTATGGATCATTGATCCGGAACTGGATGACCCAGGGGACAATCGCCACGTTCAGATCTCCGGTCAGCATGAGCGATTCGTTCTGATAGGAGGATTCTGAAGCATATCGTGTGCGCACGCCGGCCTGGATCGTTCGGAGGCCGAATTCCTCCTTGTAGGTATAGTCAACCTTGACCTTTGTGACCTTTTCGATGCCGTCAGGGAGTTTGAAGTTGAGGCCGGGCTGTTCGATTCTGACAAACTTGCCGAATCGCTGAACCACACCCACTTCATTCAAGGCAACGGTGTAGAAGCAACTATAGGCAAACCAGAGAACGATGACGGCGACGATCACTGTCGCCACGCCGCCGGGAAATTTTCCCGTCGCGTTGCGGATCCTGTCGACAATTTCATCGAATCCGGGTGGTTCTCCGTGGCCGCCCCCGCCGGAACCGCCTCTTTTCTGCTGCTGCTGCAGTTTGTCCCAATCCCAGGCCATGACGCTTTCTCCTGTTACAGGGTTCATGAGACCAATGAACTACCCCGCAGCAAGATGCCGGGGTATCAACAACCAACTGCGAAAATCGAATCGCAGCAAGCTGCGGGGAATTTACCCGAAGAGATTAACGACCTCAGTTTATAGGATGAAAGTTTGTACCGTCAAGGGATAAAAGTTCAGCCGCATATTCGCTTGACTGTCCGGCATGATCCGTATAAACATGCACAGACGCGCGTGACGGAAACTAAGGGCCCGGTCCGATGCGGGCGCCTGGCCGCCACTCATGCGCACGGCACAAGAAAACTCTACCACCTTCCGGAACACCGGGATAATCCGTCGTATTGAGCTGCCATGCCTGAGCGCAAAAAGACGCTTGTTTCATTGAAGGACATCATATCCGAACTCCTTCAAAGCAACACACTGCCGTTTGATCCGGATGACGCACGCATCTGGAAAGTATGGGAAGATGTCGTCGGGCCTGTCATTGCAAGATATGCAACACCCCTCAGGATAAGGCACAAGAAACTCCGCGTCAGGGTGACAGACCCGATATGGTACCAGGAACTGAAGTTCATGGAGAAGGATATTCGGGAAAGACTGAATCACGAACTGGGCCGAACAGCCGTAGCGGGCATAGATTTTCGTGTGGGCGCGCCATCTCCGGATGACTAGCGAACGGAAAAATTCCCCTGGCCGATCAGGGGCGGCAGGATTTCCATGCCCGGATTCCCGCCGAGAGCGGCTTCCACAAACACCAGTTTGCCGCCGGTTTGCAGATCCGGATAGTTGATTTGCACCCGTTTCGGCTCCAGATTGAAACGTCTCATACGCGTGAGGATATCCATCAGACGCTCCGCCGGATAACTCACGGCCAACCGACCCTTTTTTCGAAGGCACCGTCCGGCGGCTTTCAGGACATCATCAATGGACACCATGAGTTCATGCCTGGCGATCGCGCGGCGTGAATCCGGGTTGATGCGGCCGCTTTTCACCTTTCGATAGGGGGGGTTGCAAATGACAATGTCCACGCACTTGTCTTTCACGCAGAGGCATCTGATATCCCCCTGTATGATATCCAGTCTGTCGCCGCATCCGTTGAGGATACTGTTTCTGAGCGCCTGATCCGCCAGTTCACGCTGGATCTCCAGCCCGAAGGCATGCCCAAGCGGTTTAGTGAGAAGGATCATCAGGGGGATAATCCCGCAACCCGTGCCCAGGTCAACCAGGATGTCCCCGGGTTTGACCTTCACAAACCCGGAAAGAAAAACGGCATCAATGGAAAACCGGTAACCGTTTCGGGACTGGATGAGTTTGAGCCTCCCGTCCAGGAATGAATCCATCGATTCATGCGGATGGAGCTGAACGTCACGGGACTTGAATGGTTTCATAAGGATCTATTTCATTAATCACCAGACCGGTCAGTACCTTGGGATAAAAATAGGTGGACTTTCTGGGCATGACAAGGGAATTCCCCGCAATTTCCATGACATGTTCGATTTTCGTTGGGTTCAGCAGGAATGCCATCCGGTACGTGCCGGATATCACATCGGTGACGGCCGTTTCCATGTCGCTCTGATAGTGGAAGTTTTCCGTATCGTCCAGATCCTCCTTACTGAAACCGAGTGCTTCACGAAGGACCAGTCTGGAAAGGACGATTACATCCAGTTTTTTCAGCGAGGGATGGATATCCCCGCTGATTTTTTCTCTGGCGTCCGGTTTGAGCGAAAAGATGTAAAATTTTCTGACCGGGTTTATGCAGAAGGCGATAACGGTATCCTGCTGCCCCAGGCCGCGGATTTCTGTCCTGAGATTCATGCAGTCCCGGGGAATTCCAGCGTCCGAAAACGGATATTCCCGGATGTTAAACCAGGTTGTCAGGGTTTTGAGGAAAGATTCAAGGTCAAAACCCGGCACGGTTTTTATGAGTCTGTGTGAAGGGAGAATGGTCAGGCCTTTGTCGTTCATGCTGGACAGGTACATCATGACGTACTCGTATGATCTGCCTGCCGGACGGCGGCCATGCCGCTCCCGCATGATATTTCTGAAATTGCGCGAGGTTTCATAGCGGTGGTGCCCGTCCGCGATGAAGATGCGTTTTTCGGACATGAATGCGGCCAGTTCCCTGAACAGGGAGTCGTTATTGAGAATCCACATCCGGTGTTTCGTGCCGTCTCTGAAATCAAAGGATATCCGGGGTTCGGGATCGGCACCCACCAGGCATGCATCGAGGATGTTGTTGCCCGGATCTTCGTACAGACCGAATATCGGGCTGAACTGGGCATTACATGACCGCATGAGTTTCAGGCGATCGTCCTTGTGAGCGGAAAAGGTTTTCTCGTGGGGAAGAATCACACCGGATGTCTCATCTTCGATTCTTATCACCGCGATGATGCCCCAGCGGGTTCGCAGGGGTTCCCCGAAACCCGGACGATAGGTCAGCGAAGTCAGGTAGATACAGGGGTTTTCCGAACGAACAAGGATGCCTTCCCGCTGCCATTTTCTGAAAAATTCCGCCGCACGCGTATATTGATTGTCCCAGTCGATGTCGCCGATTTTTCTCTTGCCCAGGATCAGCCGAATGATATTATGCGGGTCGGACTGATAATAGAATTCCTGTTCTTCATCTGAAATGACGTCGTAAGGGGGAGTGACCAGTTTTGAAAGGTCCAGCCCTGCCTCAAAATTATATGTGATCCCTCTGAAGGGGGCCAAAATGGCCATATTACCGCTCCTGTGCTCAGAGCAACATGTTCCGTCACTTTTGAAAGGCGCTGTGTCATAACAATACAACGGGTGCAGAGAGTTTTGAAAAAGGACCATTTTTGCACCCACGCCGTATCTGTCTGTTGCCCGGCACGCAGACCGGTCAGACACATCCCGCCGCGGGCGGGCTTGGTCTTTCCCGGTCTGGTGCAAAAACGGGCATTTTTCGAAAATCCCGTCCAAAAAAGAACCGGCCCCGTGCCGGCATGCGGCATAATTTCTATCTGAACATGCGGACGTGTCAAGGGTTTTTGAACAACCCCGTGTTTGTCCTGATCCGGAGGTCAACTGATGGGATATCCAGGAACTGACAAGCCGCGGAAGGCAGGCCTTCGTCCACCCCGGTCTGCCGACCTGGTCATTGAAGGCGGTACGGTAATCACCATGGAAGCGGGGAATCCTCTCATCCGTGATGTGCGGATTTACATTTCGGAGGGGCGGATTACGGATATCCGCCCGATCGCAGAGGGACCGCCGCTTCAGGAGTGCCGTGGCGAGATTGTAGATGCGACCAACGCCATTGTCATGCCGGGACTGGTCAACGGTCACACACACGTCGCCATGACCCTGTTCAGGGGGTTTGCTGACGATCTGCCGCTGAAGGACTGGCTCTACGAGAAGATCTTCCCGGCGGAGGCTGCGTTTCTCAGCCCGGAGACCGTTTACTGGGGATCGCTGCTTGGGTGCCTGGAAATGCTCTCCACCGGGACGACCTGCATGGCCGACGGGTATTTTTTTCAGGACGAGACGGTTCGTGCTGTTCATGATTCCGGGATGAGAGGAATTATTGCCCAGGGGATTCTGGATTTTCCGGCGCCCGGCGTCCCCGACCCCAAGGAAAACCTGAACGTCGGGAAGCGGTTTATCGAAAAATGGCGCTCTTTTTCCGACCGGGTAACCCCGGGGCTGTTCTGCCACAGCCCGTTGACCTGCTCCGGGAAGACGCTGGTGGATGCTTTTGAAATATCCGGAACGTTCGGTGTCCCCCTTCAAATTCATCTTTCCGAAACAGAAGAGGAGGTCGACGAGATCAGGAAAAGGTACGGAAAAAGGCCGGTTCATTATCTGGACCGTCTTGGAATACTGTCAGAGAATCTGATTGCCGCTCATGCGGTTCATCTGGATGATGCTGAGATGGCCCGCATTGGGGAAAAACGCGTGAATATAATTCATGTGCCCGAGAGTAACATGAAGCTGGGTTCCGGCGTCAGCCGGATTGCGGACATGCTGAAAATGACTGTCAAACTGGGGCTGGGCACGGATGGATGCGCGTCAAATAACGACCTGGATCTTTTCTGTGAAATGGACACGGCGGCAAAGCTGGGAAAGATCATGGCTGCAGATTCCGTCTTTCCGGATGCGGAAACCGTTCTCAGAATGGCGACTTCAGGTGGAGCGGCCGCCCTCGGGCTCGAAAAGGAGATCGGAACCATCGAGAAGGGGAAAAAGGCGGATATCATCGTGCTCGATCCGGACTCCCCCCACCTGTGCCCGAATTACGACCCCATATCCACTGTGGTCTATGCCGCAAACGGGGCGGATGTTACCGATGTGATCGTGAACGGCCGGCTGTTGATCAGGAACGGAAAATGCCTTTTTCTTGATTCCGGTGAAATCATGGACCGGGTGAAAGAGATTTGTAAACAGATCGCCGCTTTTGGGCGATCCGGAGACGCTACGTGTGGTTCATGATTTTTTCCACTGCCCGAATCGCGTGCTTTGCGTCTGCAACATAATGGATCCCCCTGATATTTTCCCATGTGTGGATCCCGATGACCGGCTTCCCGGTTTTGAGGGCCAGGGCAATTTCAGACAGGGTTCCATAACCTCCTGAGATGGCGATCAGGATGTCAGCGGCACGGACGACAAGAAGATTTCGGCCCTCACCCAGTCCGGTCGGGACAGGCACCCGGATGTACGGGTTGGCAGAATCCTTTTTCAGGCCGGGAAGAATTCCTATGGTCATCCCTCCTGCCTGTGAACATCCTTTTGCCGAAGCTTCCATGACCCCTCCGAG
>CAYTJI010000045.1:7223-9100 GCA_964438065.1 uncultured Desulfobacteraceae bacterium
CAATTCCGGCTAGGGGGTCCGGGCATGCGCCCGCACCGATGACACCGATATGAAGAGCTGTTTTCATGTTATTTTCTCCCAGGATTCGCGCCCACCTGTAAACGGTTATGAGGATATGTCTCGCCCTCTAGCCGACGCCCCGGCTTTTGTTTTCCGATCAGATCCGTTGGAATGGGATAACCCACGGGATATCAGACAGATGCCTGTCCGAACATCTTGAAGATGAACAGAATTCGTCTTGGTAGATGGACGCTCGGTCAAAAAAATATTTGATTCTTGTCTTGATTAGCTGGTATATGAGGGCACCTCTGATCCGATCTTGCATTAAACCGGGTATTTTCCAAGTCTCAGCAGGGAAAACATAATGGGAAACAGAAAAAAGGCAAGCCTTTTCCTGACCATCGGGATTATTTTATTCGTACTGGTCGTGCTGAGTTGGTTTGTTTTTAGTATCTTCGAAGGAGAAAGTCCCCGGGTCATCCTTTCGCCCCGACCGGAATATCTCTCAGAAACCCGGAAGTTTTCACTTTCGGCCAGCGATATGAAAAGGGGGCTTAGAGACCTGACCGTAGTTCTCAGTCAGGAAGGACGGCGGTTCGAAATCCTGAAAAAATCATTCCCGTTCACGGGGCTGTTCAACCGTGAAGGCACCCGGAGTTACCACACCGAGTTCTCTGTGGATCCATCCCAACTCAATCTGTCCCAGGGACGTGCAGACCTGGCCGTGCGTGTCTGGGACTACTCCCGGAGACGCGGTGGTGACGGTAACATGACCGTCGTCCACCACAAGATGATCGTTGACACCATCCCTCCTGCCATCCGGGCGGTGAGCCGTTTGAACTATATTACTGTCGGCGGGACCTGTCTTGTCGTTTACCAGACTTCGTCGGACGCTGTCGAGAGCGGAATCTTTGTGGGCGACCTTTTTTTTAAAGGATATCCCGCTATCGAGAATTCTCAGGAAGGCTATCATGTCTGCTATTTTACTGTGCCCCCAACCATGCTGCCGATTCCGGAGATAAGTCTCGGGGCTGTAGACAGGGCAGGAAACTCTTCCCGGACCGGTTTCTATTATCATATCCGCAGAAAACGCTTTCGGACCGTGAGAATGAATATCACGGACCGTTTTCTACAACGTGTTCTTCCGCGTTTTTCTTCCTATGGTTTTGATCCCGGCTCCAGTGATATCGACAAGTTTCTGAAGATCAACAGGCAGATGCGAAAGGAGAACGCCCGGACGTTTTTTTTGTTGAAAGATAAATCTGGGCTTTCACAACTCTGGAAGGGGAGATTTCTTCGACTGAAAAACGCTGCGACCATGGCCGGATTCGGGGATCGTCGTCTCTACTATTACCATGGGAAAAAGATTGATGAACAGGTCCACATGGGCGTGGACCTTGCTTCACTGGCGAATTCCCAGGTCCGGGCGGCAAACAACGGCCGGGTGATCTATGCCGATCGCCTGGGCATTTACGGGAACACTGTCGTGATTGATCATGGTCAGGGCGTTGCTTCCGCGTACTCTCATCTGAGTCGGATCAGTGTTGAGAACGGGCAGGAGGTCGTGAGGGGGAGCGAGATCGGACTGACCGGTCAGTCCGGTCTGGCCGGCGGAGACCATCTGCATTTTGCCATCCTGGTGAATGGCAGGTTTGTCGATCCTGTTGAATGGTGGGACGGCCACTGGATAGAAGACAACATCAATAAGAAACTCGCGCGCCTGGGCTCCCCGTAATGCGCCGGAACCTTTTGTTTGACCCTTCACGCCCGAATCTGCATCCTCTCCGCACCTGTCCGTGCGTTACAGGCGGCAGGCCAGATTCAACCTAAATCCTGCAAGCGTCGAGTTTGCCTTGCACCTACCTGCAGCAGGCAGG
>CAYTJI010000046.1:0-8978 GCA_964438065.1 uncultured Desulfobacteraceae bacterium
TTACCCGCTTTTCTATGAGTTTATCAGGAACGGAGGTAATCAGGAATGGAAGTCATTCTGCGACAGGACCTGGACGATTTGGGTCTGGAAGGGGACATCGTCAACGTGGCAAAGGGGTATGCCCGGAATTATCTGATACCGAAAGGGCTTGCTCTTGAAAGCAACCCCCGCAACCTTAAATCTCTCGAGCTTCAGAGAAAAAAGATTGAGATCAGGAAACTGAAGGCACGGGAAAATGCTGAAATTGTGAAAAAACAGATCGAAGGTCTTGAAATTGTCTTCAAACACAAGGCCGGCGAGGAGGGAAAACTATATGGTTCGGTTACCCGTAAGGATATCTCCTCCTATCTTGAAACGCAGGGTATTGTTGTAGACCGCAAAAAGATTTTTCTGGAGACCCCGATCAAGGAACTGGGAGAATTCAGTGCCACGATCAAAATTTATCCCGAAATCACGGCCACGGTGAATATCAAAGTCGTTCCGGAGGAAGAGGGATAGATGCCGCAGGCAATAGAAAAATCGGAACCGGTTTACCTGAAAGTCCCGCCTCATAATGTTGAGGCGGAACAGGCAATCCTGGGCGGTATTCTGCTGAACAATGACGCGATAAACCAAGTCATGGACATACTGACGCCCGAGGATTTTTATCGTGAAGCCAATGCCCTTGTCTTTGAGGGAATGACCGAGCTGTATAATCAGGGTGAGCCGATTGACATCATAACCCTTTCCCAATATCTGACCCGGAAAAACCTGCTCGAGAAAGCGGGCGGACCGGACTATCCCGCCTCGCTGGTGGAAGCGGTATCGACGTCCGCGGGAATCGCCTTTCACGCCAAAATCGTCAAGAGTTTTTCCGTACGAAGGAAACTGATCGCACAGTGCACCGCAATCTCCGAGGCCTGTTTCAAAGAATGGGAAAATACGGAAGATCTCCTTGAGTTGGCGGAACAGTCAATTTTTGACATTGCTGAGGCACAGATTCGGGATGGTTTCCAGGTGCTGAAAGATGTCATTACGGGAAGCTTCAAAAAACTCGAGAGCACAGCGGCCTTTGACGGATTTGTAACCGGTGTTCCAACCGATTTCCAGGATTTCGATCGCCTGACAGCCGGGCTCCAGCCTTCCGATCTGATAATTATTGCCGGAAGACCCAGCATGGGGAAGACGGCACTTGCCCTGAATATCGGCTATAATGCGGCCAAAAAAACTCAGAAAGGGGTGGCTATCTTTTCTCTTGAAATGTCCAGACAGCAGCTGGGCATAAGGCTTCTGGGATTTGATGCCGGCATTGACGCGACGAAATTGCGGACTGGAAATCTTCGGGAAAGAGAATGGGAAGCGTTGACGGATTCAGCAAACCGCCTTTCCGAACTGCCTATATATATAGATGACAGCTCTTCCATCAGCGTGCTTGAAATGAAAGCGAAGTGCCGGAGATTGAAGAAAACCAACGAACTGGCACTGGTTATTATCGATTACATCCAGCTTATTCAGGGCAGGAGAACCGCAGAATCCAGGCAACTGGAAATGTCTGAGATATCCCGGTCACTGAAAGCGATGGCCAAAGACCTTAATGTGCCCGTCATTGCCCTGTCGCAGTTGAACAGGAAAGTAGAGGACCGACCGAACAAGCGTCCCCAGTTGGCCGATCTGAGAGAAAGCGGCGCCATCGAGCAGGACGCCGATGTTATTGTTTTTATCTACCGGGACGAAATGTATCATCGGGATTCGGAAGAAAACCGGAATATCGCCGAAATCATCGTAGGCAAGCAGAGAAACGGACCGACCGGCAGGTTCAAACTGACTTTCAGGAAGGAATTAACCGCGTTCGGGAATTATACGGAGGAAGTTCAGGTCTGATGCCCCGCTCGGCTTCCACGCTCGAACGGGGTTAAGCCTTTTCTTGATGTTCGAAAAAAAGCCTGGCCAACAAACATGGCCGGGCTTTTTCATTTACGAAGTGGATTCGGGACTGGTTTATGGCAACCCTTTGCGAAAAAAATTCTTTATCCTGCCGTACGGTGCCATCCGGATGATCTGAATGTCTCCCCGGTACGGGAAACAACGAGGCATTCCCTGCCGGGTATGGACTCAATGAATCTGACCCCTGTGGCCGGCTTCATGACAAATACGCTCGTTGAAAGAGCATCAGCGCTCATGGCCGTGTCTGCAAGAACCGACACACTGCTGCTGACATCGGGAGACATCCCTGTTCTGGGATCCACAATGTGACAGAACATTTTTTCCTGATCAAAATAAACCTCATAGTTCCCGGATGTGGCAATCGCTCCCCGGGTCATATGGATGATATCCGGGTACTGCCGCTTTTTCTGCGGGTCCTGA
This sequence comes from uncultured Desulfobacteraceae bacterium, assembly GCA_964438065.1. Lineage (GTDB taxonomy): Bacteria > Desulfobacterota > DSM-4660 > Desulfatiglandales > Desulfatiglandaceae > CAYTJI01. The sequence goes on from CAYTJI010000046.1 coordinate 2,344, forward strand.
ATCGCCACGGTCCAGGGCTTTTTTCCCCGATTCTCACCGCAGGTCCTGATATCGCCACCCGCGTTGATCAAGTGGTTTCTGATCCGGTGCCCGGAAAGGACTCCGGACGCCCTGTCAACAATGTAACCTTTTGCAATCCCGTCCAACGTGATCCCCATGCCTGGTTTTTTAAACCGTATGGTACGGCCTGAGACCGCTATCCCGCTGCTATCGACCAACCGAAGCGTTTCTTCCAGCTCCACGTAGCCGGGCATCATCATTTTCTTTTCCATAAACGTTTTCTGGAAAAGATCAATGATCGGCTTAACAGAGATATCAAATGTCCCATGGCTGATTTTGTGGTAATCAAGCGCCGCTGCGACGACCTCTGTGACTTCGGGGGGTACATCATTCAAGCATCCGTCTTTGTTTAACTGTGCCACTGCCGTAGCATGATCAAAGCGGCTCATCAAAGCAGTCAGCCGCTCGATCTCTTCAAAGGCGCGACCCATCGCCTCCTGTGCTTTGTCTCTGGATGGGTCAAAAAGGGTCATGGAGACATAGGTTCCCATGGCTGAACGGGTTTCTGAAACCTTGAATGTTTTTTTGTTGAACCGAATTGTCTCGGCCCCGACCGGAAGGATGCCGACCGATGTCACGCCGAGCCCGAGCAGGCCGGAGAGTTTCAGAAAAGACCTTCGGTTCAATGTCTCGTATGGTTCCATCAGGGTGTGGTGTTTTTCCATCCTGGTCCTCCGTTGTTTGCTTCCTGATTTCTTCCGGAAAATATCAGATTTGAAATAATACCCAGGTACCCGGTCCCGCACCCCTCCCGAGATGTTCCCGGAAAGTTGCGTTCCGCACCTGCTTGAAAATACCCGGTCTGGTTACGAGATGATTCGTTTCTCGCGTTCCGGAACGGAATCGGGTATTCTTAAAAAGTCCCTTATTCCGCGACGGCAGATGCCGTCTGACGCCGGATTATTCAGGAGGACGTGTTTCGCACGCGTCTCCCTCTCCAGGGCCGTAATCCCGGATGGCCTCATATTACACATATTCCGGAAATAAGCAACCCGGGCCATCGCTTTTTCTGCGGTGTCTTGTAAAGCGGGTTCGGCATTCCGGCCGGATGTCATTTCTACCACCAGCTGATGACTTTCTCGTGCGAAAAAACAAGCTCAATCAGCTTGTCATAATCCGTCGAATCATCAAGCTGAATGACCGTAGCATCTTCTCCGTATGGCTCGCTGAGCGCGGAAACGAGCCTGCGTGTCGTTTCGTCCGGCACCGTCTTCAGGATGTGCAGAATTTTCGTTCCCATGTTCCTAAAAAGGGATTACAAGGTCCATTGTCTTGAGTTTTTCAACGATCTCCTCCAGAGACACATATTCAAAGCCATATTTCTCCGCGTTGACCTTGTTGTTTGAATAGTAGTGGGCCTCCATGTCTTTAAACCAGTCAAGGTTGTCCCGGTATTTCTCGGTCATCTCCACCTCGATATCAATCACAAACATATGAACAAAAAAATTTTCAACTGCCAGCCCCAGGCAACTGCGGGACCCCTCTAAGAGATCTTCCCTCCTCCTGATCAGGAAAGCGACGTGTTTGATATTCTCCATCAGTCCCGGCCCCTAAAAAACCACATACCGATCGGAGTCATCAATCAGTTCGGCATGCATGGCTTGGGTGGTGAAGTTTTTTTCGGCAATACCAGGGACAGGAGGTTTCAGCCCATGGGCTTCAAACCCCACCCGACAGACAGACATATTGAGGCCCTCAAGCGCTTTAAAGCGCGGATCCCGGGTCAACAGAACGCCTTCATGGGTAAAAAACAGGGAGACTTCAATACCCTTTTTTTTCGCCGCCTTACAGAGTTTTATCACCTTGTCCAAGTGATGGCGGGAACTAACGAAAATCCCCAGAGATCTTGACATGAATTGAACTCCTCCGCCCTTTTTTCCATAGGAAACTATACATCCCGCTTTTAAAAGTCAAGGATTTTACCGGCTTCCACTAGGCCACGCAATTCCAGGCGCACGGTCTCGGGAACCGGCCCCGTCTTCCATCCCCTGCCCTTGCGCTTCTGTCCGCGGGCGACATGCCGGAAGCTGTTTTTGAATTGACACGCTGCTGTGGTTCACGTAAATTGGGTACGACGTTTCCCGATAAAAAACAGTCCAAAAGACGATGTGACAGGAAAAAAATGAAAATCAGGTTCTGGGGAACAAGAGGTTCCATCCCCGTACCGGGCAAAGACACAATCCAGTATGGCGGAAATACAACCTGTGTTGAAATTGCTCTCGACAACGGCAGGAGGATCGTTATTGACTCGGGGACAGGCATCCGGGCATTGGGTGAGCACCTTTCTCAGCGGGGAGAAACCGTCGACATCCATCTGCTTGTCACCCACATCCATTGGGACCACGTGACAGGTTTTCCATTTTTCCCCCCCATCCATGATCCCCGAACCCGCATTAATGTGGATGGATACCCGCCCTGCATGAAAGGCCTGAAAATTCCATTTGACAACAAGATGAGCAATGGGCTCTTTCCGGTCAAGTTTGACGATCTCAAAGCGCAGATCAACTATGTCGGCGGGTTGGGCACCGGGCCACTTGAAGTGGACGGGGTCACTATCGACCGTATCGCTCTCCAGCACCCGCAGGGGGGGTTCGGATTCCGTTTTCGGGAAGGGGCAAACACACTGGTTTTCCTGACGGACAACGAAATTACGGAAGAAGTGCTGACTGGAAAATCTGCAGAGGATTACATCGCGTTCTGCAAAGAGGCGGACATCCTGATCCACGATGCCCAGTACACGCCCGATGAAATCAACTCCCGCCGGGGTTGGGGCCACTCAGACTACCTCTCGACAGTCGAACTCGCCGCACAGGCACACGTAAAAAAACTGATTCTTTTTCATCATGACCCCTCAAGAAAAGACCACGAAGTCACATCCATTGTAAAACACTGTCACGAATATGCAAGCCAAAAGGATTCAGACCTGATAATCAATGCCGCAGAAGAGGGGGGAGAACTGATCATCTAGCCCCCTTGGAAATCCCACTCTCCAGAAATTCCGAATAACCCTTCTGTCTTTTCCGGACTGAGAACGGGAAAGGCACCTGACTCTTCAACCACACAAATTCGCGGCATAGGTGATCTTCGACTTGATTCGGTACTGAATCGGGCATTCCTAAAAGCTCTCGCAGCATGGTCTTCAAAAGTATATGGGTTGAAATATCATGGGGTTATCAAGCATTGACCGATGATGGCACGAGCTTCTTCCCGGATTCCCCGGGAAAATGCATCATCACGCGCCAGGCCCTGCTCAAGTGCACTCAGCACATCATAATACAAGTCCCACCCCTGACGTTCCTTTTCATAGGCCTGCCTGAGCAGACTGTTTTCGCCTCCTGAAAAATCGAGCGCGTTTCGGATCCGTCGTACCCCTGTCATCACAAAATCAATCCCATCGTCAACCATGCCCGCATCGAAGAAAGATGCAGCGCGGAGACAAAAACGGAGTGACACGACCGTCACCGGAAGCATGGAAATAAAACATCCTGTAAACGGGTCGAGAGTTCTCTTTAAGGTCGAAATATCACGTGTGAGCACTCTCGCGTAGGCGGAAAAATAGAGTGTGCGGACGTAATCTCCGATGATCTTTCCGGTAGATGATGCCTTGATGGCTTCAGCGGCGAAATCCTCCTTGTCATGGCGCATAATCAGGCCGTCTTTATGCAGATACGCCAGTTTTTCCCCCGACCCGCTCAGGACGGACAGGATATATGCCTGGTCCTCGGCACGACCCATGAAAGAAGGGGTAAAGGGACGAAACCGGCGAAGGCTCTCAACCAGAACTCCGGTGGTGCCGCCGGTTACATGCACGCGCTGGATGCAGGTATGTTCTCCATCCAGTCCGTCTGTGTTATAGCGCGTCATCATTTCCGCTTCCGTGGAAAGCGCCTGCGGCAACGTGCTGAAAAAAATCATGTCCTCCGGAGAAGTGGGGCGATCCGGGAACGGAACATCCGGGATGAACAGGCCTTTGTCGATGTCCTTTCTGTTCACAAGTGCACCGGCAAGCATTCCCAGTGTGAGCTGAGTTCCCCGGCGATCCGTGCCCTGAGCCCCCCAAAGAGCACTCTTAAAATGCTCAAAGGCCGATGCCTTCGACTGTGCGACAAGTTCTTCCTGGGGAAAGACCTGATCCAGATCAATCTTGAAAGTGGCCTTTATCTCCGGGTCAATCAGGATGTTCCAGAGCGCAGAGACAGCCTTCAAAAAACTGTAGTGTCTCCCATATTCCCCATCCACTCCGAAAACATCGAGATGTTCCCTTGTATGGTCCCGCCCCATGTAATGCGCTGCGGACGGAGCAAGTACCCGTTCGATGAGCATCCTGGTATCCGCCTCGGTGAACACATACAAACGGATGTTGCTGAAATCCATGAGACGTCTCAGCTCCTCCCGGAGATATTCCCTTGCCGGCTGCTGCAATCCCCGATGGGTTACGGATACGGACATCACACATGTAATGTGCCTGCCCGGCATGTTGCCCCTGCGGCGCTCAAATTCAATGGCCTGACTCAACCCGCGAAGACCGTAAAAGACCTCATTGTTCTCGGGTTTGACCCCGATGCTCATCGGGTGGTCGTACCAGTAGGACTGCGGTTCATCCGCGACATCGAGGATTCGCCGTGTCAGATCAGCGGAAAGCCCCAGTTCTTCCGGCACGGCGTTTTCCGCAGGAACGGTGAGAAGAATGTTGGATGTAAAAAGAAGTTGACGTCCGGGATCAGCCAAAGGAGCGGGGTTCAACCCGGTGATTCTGACTTTACGTTCCGAACGCAGATGCTCTATCCGCATCTGTTCGTTTCCGTAAATATCCACCCCTTCCGGGAAAAATACGGACCATATCTTCTCTGCCCTTTCTTCCGGGCGGCCCATGTTTTCCGGGTCTGCCAGCCATCGACAGAGGGTGTGGATCCTGGCCCGGATATCCGGATACTGTTCGCATGCGGTCCGGATTTCATCGCGAATCAGATTCCTTACCGACAGATAAAATCCGGCCGGTTCCCCCCATTCAGCCGATTGGGCCAGTCGTTCGAGATAGCTTTGGGCGCGACTGAAATACGAGTGTCTGTCCCCTGCAAGTGTGATGAGAAAGGCGGCATTCATCCCTTTCACAATATCCGCACGGTTCCCGGCCTTTTCATTGAAATGTCTGCCGGGATCAAAGACAGGCAGCTTCCCCTTCTTTTCGTCCGGGTTGAACAGGTCGTGGATAATGCATTCAAACTGATCGATCATACCTCCGCTCCCTGTGCCTCATCTGAATGGTTTTTCGGTGAGCCCTGTTTCCGGCACACCGGAAAAATGCATACGGCCTCGACGCAACCGCATCTATCTCAGGCGGGAATGTCCCCGCGAAAAGTACTCCCGGGTCAACCCGGCTGCCATGCCCGAAAGAAGAAGGATTCCGATCATGTTCGGAATCGCCATGAGCGCATTGGTGATATCCGATATATTCCACACCAGCTGCAATTCGATGGTCGCACCCACGGGAATCAGTAGGGTATAGACAATCCGATAGACTTTCACGGAACCGGGGCCGAATATGAAATCCGTGCTGCGATCGCCATAGTATGACCAGGATATGAGTGTAGAAAACGCGAATAACGCCAGTCCGAAAGAGACGATATACCTTCCAAATCCCGGGATACCGGTCTCAAAGGCCGTGGAACTGAGTGTGGCGCCGGTAAGTCCTGTGCCGGTACTGTCCTGTATAACCCAGCTGTTTGTCACCAGGATGACCAGTGCGGTCATGGTGCATATGATGAGGGTATCAATCAGGGGGCCGAGCATGGCTACCAGTCCCTCGCGCACCGGTTCCGCGGTTCTCGCTGCAGAATGCGCGATAGGGGCGCTTCCGAGACCGGACTCATTGGAAAACACACCGCGGGCGACGCCGAAACGCAGGGTCGTGGCAACCGTGCTGCCGAGAAATCCGCCTACAGCCGCGTGAGGCGTAAACGCATGGTAAAATATCTGCCCGAGCGTCTCCGGTATCAAATAATAATATTTGAAAAGTATGGCGAGCGCGCCGCCCACATAAACCAGGCTCATGAGAGGGACAATTCGCTGGGCGACCTTTGCAATACGCCGTATGCCGCCGATAATGACCAGGCCGGTCAAAAATGCCATGGCCAGGCCGGTGACAAGCTTGGGGATGTGAAAATGATCACAGAGCGGATTGGCCACCGAATTCGCCTGCACCATGTTGCCGATACCGAAGCTGGCAATTACGGCAAAAAAAGCGAACAACCATCCCAGCCATCTGGCCCCGAGTCCGCGGCTGATAAAATGCATGGGCCCGCCGGAAATGCTCCCGTCCGGATTCTCTTTTCGAAATCTGACGGCAAGCAGACATGAGGAATATTTCAGGGACATTCCGAAAATAGCCGTGATCCACATCCAGAAGACCGCACCAGGCCCGCCGGAGGCAATCGCGGTAGCCACACCGGCGATATTTCCGGTACCGATCGTGGCCGAAAGAGCGGCCGAAAGGGCCTGCAGATGGGTAATTTCTCCCGGGGCCCTGTGGTCATCATACCTTCCGGAAAGAAGTGCCCAGGCATGCCTGAGCCCGA
>CAYTJI010000047.1:0-8962 GCA_964438065.1 uncultured Desulfobacteraceae bacterium
GGTCTTCGGCAAGCTCGACGCGCAGGATTTAGGTGAAAAAAATCTTTTGTTTCTGGTTTTTTCAAGTATAATGACACCATGGTTCAGAAAATCGACACAGTCTATCTGGTGGATGGCAGTTCCTACATCCACCGCGCCTTTCATGCCATAAGAAACCTTGTGAATTCGAGAGGGTTCCCCACAAACGCCATCCTTGGTTTCACCCGCATGGTACTAAAACTGATTCATGACAGAAACCCGGAATATCTCGTCCTCGTCTTTGATTCGGAAGGCCCTACCTTCAGGCATGAAATCTTCAGGGACTACAAGGCCAACCGGCCGCCCATGCCCGAGGACATGGCTGTCCAGATCCCGGTCATAAAAGAAATCCTGGAAAAATTGAGAATCCCTATAATTGAAAAGCCGGGATATGAAGCGGATGATATTATCGGAACCATGGCCCGGGTGTGCGAAGAGAGGGGATTCGAGGTCATCATGGTGACCGGGGACAAAGACTTCAGGCAACTGATCTCCCCTCGGATCTCCATGTGGGATACCATGAAGGACGCCGTTACAAACTACGCGCTTCTCAAAGAAACCTACGGGTTTGAACCGGAAAAGTTCATCGACGTGATGGGACTTTCCGGTGACGCATCCGACAACATTCCCGGGGTTCCCGGTGTGGGTGAAAAAACAGCGGTCAGTCTGATTCGTGAATTCGGATCCTTTGAAAACGTCTTCACCCATGTGGATAAGATAACCAGGAAAAAACTGAAAGAAAATCTGCGAACCTTCAGGGACCAGGCCTTTTTGAGCAGAAAGCTCGTTACCATTGACAGATTTGTCCCTCTCAACGATGACCCGGAAAATTTCAGGATTGGAGACCCTGACGCTGAAGAACTCACCCGGATTTTCAGAGACCTTGAATTCCGGGGATTGTGGGAGAAATTTTCATCAAGGGATGAAAACCCAGGCGCCTACAGCCTTTGCCTGACCAGAGACTCTCTTGAGGAAATTGTGAACCGGATCCGAAAGAGCGGGATGGTCTCGATTGATACGGAGACCACGGGCAGGGACCCCCTTCGGGCACGTCTTGTGGGCATTTCGTTCTGCTGTAAAGAGGGAAAGGCGTTCTACCTCCCGCTTGCGCACCGGTATCCGGACGCCCCCCGCCAAATGGACTGGTCTGAAGCGACTGAAATTTTAAAAGAACTTCTGGAAGACAGCCGGATCCTGAAGGTCGGGCACAATATCAAATACGATGCGGAAATACTGAACCGGCACGGGGTCGATCTGTGTGGAATCTACTTTGACACCATGATTGCTTCTTATGTCATCAATCCGGGATTCAGGCAGCACAATCTGGATCATCTGGTTCAGCATTATCTGGGCCACAAAATGATCCATTATGCCGACATCGTCGGCAAAGGAAAAAAAACCAAGAACTTTTCTGAGACGGACCTTGGAAAGGCCTGTGAGTATTCCTGCGAAGATGCCGATATGACCCTGCGGTTGATGCGGATTCTGCATCAAAAGCTCAGGGAGGACAAAAACGAGGAACTTTTTTTTGATCTGGAAATGAAACTCCTGCCTGTGCTCATGGACATGGAAATGACCGGCATTAAAATCGATACCGCATTTTTTGAAAAAATGTCCGCCGGGTTTGCGAAACAGATGGAAAAAATCGAGAAACAGATCTTTGAAGAAGCGGGGATGGCATTTAACATCAATTCCCCTCAGCAACTGGGGTTTGTGCTTTTTGAAAAACTCAACCTCCCTATCCAGAAAAAGACCGTCAAAACCAGGCGCTATTCCACGGACGTCAAGGTCCTGAAAAAGCTCACGGCCTTTCCGAACAAAGTGCCCGGGCTGATACTCCGGTACCGGACACTTTCAAAGCTCAAATCCACCTACCTGGACGCCATGATAAAAATGGTAAACCCTGAAACCGGAAGAATCCATACGTCCTATAATCAAACGGTAGCCGCAACCGGAAGGCTGAGCAGCAGCAATCCGAATCTGCAGAATATCCCTGCCCGCACGGATGAAGGCCGGAAAATCCGAAAGGGCTTTGTCGCTGAAACAGGACATGTCCTCGTCTCTGCGGACTACAGCCAGGTGGAACTCAGGGTCTTTGCCCATTATTCCGAGGATGAGGCCTTTATGGAAGCATTCAGACAAGGAAAAGATATTCACAGTCGCACGGCAGCCGAGATCATGGGCGTTGATCTGGCGGATGTAACCAGCGAAATGAGAAGGATTTCAAAAGGGGTTAATTTTGGAATCATTTATGGAATGGGGCCTAAAAAATTGAGTGAAGAGCTGAATATTGATCTGAAAACAGCCAAAAACTACATTTCGGCCTATTACAGGAAGTACCCGGGTGTGACCCGATACCGGGACAGGATGATTGAAACCGCCCGGAAGCAGGGATATGTGACGACGCTTTTTAACCGCAGACGCTACCTGCCCGATATTCAACACGAAAATCGGGTAATTCGTGCCGAGGCCGAACGGATGGCTGTAAATACCCCTATCCAGGGGACAGCCGCCGACCTGATCAAGAAGGCCATGATCAACATTCACCAGAGGATGCGTCAGGAAAATTTCCGGTCCCGGATGCTTCTTCAGGTCCATGATGAACTTGTTTTTGAAGTGCCGGAGGGAGAATTAGACCCCATTATCCCGATGATCCGGGAGGAGATGGAGGGCGTTTACGCCTTGAGAGTCCCACTGAAAGTGGACATTCATTATGGCAGAAACTGGGAAGAAGCCCACTAGTGGTGCGGGAGGGGGGAAGACGCTTCTCGTTAGGCAGGTGTTTTCCCGGGGATGATTCCCGGAATATTTCTCTCATTCTGATCCCGGGCACAAGGCGGTTTTTGCGGTTCCCGGCCTGTCGGCTGCCGGTTCCCGGATTCATATCTCTTGACAGGAAGAAGTCGGAAGAGATAATGGGAAACAAAACAATTGAAAGATGCATAGTTTTCAGAAACAGGGCCATCTGCCGCGACATCGCGGCTGCTGAGACCGGGCCATAAACAGAGAGAAGGCGTTTTCAGAAATCTCACATCCCACACTTCGTTATCAGGGGACGGGCATTGTCTCAACCAACGGATCAACTGTATGTAGGCATTGATGCCGGAGCTGTCAGCCTGAACTGCATGGTGATCACCCGGGACAAACGGATTCTGTATGAACATCCGTATCAGCGGCATTTCGGAAAAGTCGAGGCAGGGGTTCTCACGCTCCTTCACCTGCTTGACAAAAAATTCGGTAAGGACAGTATCCGTTGCGTTTCCTTTACCGGCATACATGGAAAAAATCTCAGTGAAAAACTCGGGGGATTTTACGAGTTCGAGACAATCAGTCAGGTTCTGGGCGCTGTTTTTGTGACACCGGATGTACGAACCATTATCAGTATGGGCGGACAGGATACGGCCCTGCTGCAGATCAGCCATTACGGAACAGACGGTCAACCGGGCGAACGGGGCTGGGAACTGGAATATTTTAACACGAACGGTCCGTGTGCCTCCGGAACCGGATCATTCATCGATCAGCAGGCACAGAGACTCGCCACCTCAATGTACTCCGGAAGATCGGATACTTCTCAGGATTCGATCGACAGGATACTGCAGGATTTCATCGAGCTGGGTCTCAAAAGCGAAAAACCCGCCAACGTGGCCTGCCGATGCACGGTATTCACCAAGACGGATATGATCCATCTCCAGAACAAAGGGGAAAAACTGGAGGATATCATTTTCGGCCTGAATGTGGGAAATGCCCGAAATTATATGAGCACCATTGTGTCGAACCGGAAGCTTGAAGAACCGATTATTTTTATCGGCGGTCTTTCAATGAACGCGCTTCAGGTCAAAGCATTCAGGGCGTATTTTCCAGGTTTAACAGTGCCACCGTACAACACTTCCATTGGAGCCCTGGGCGTCGCTCTGCAGGCACTGGAACTGGCCCTGGAAAATCAGCTCGACATGACGGCTCTCCGGTCAGCAGCATCCGACCGGATGATTTCCGTACCCACGGCTCCCAGACTCGAGTTGAAACTGACGGATTTTCAGGAGGCAGATCATATCCGGAAAAGGCATCTTAAAACAAAAACAGGAGCTTATCTGGGGATCGACATCGGTTCCACCACCACAAAATATGCGGTGGTAGATGAAGATCGGAATATCATCCACAAGAGCTATGTGCCGACCCGGGGAAAACCCATAGAGGTCACACAGAAACTTCTCCGTGCCCTGCGTGATGATATGGGAAATCAGATTGAGATTCTGGGTGCGGCAACGACCGGCTCGGGAAGGAATGTGGTGGGCGATTTCCTGAATGTGGACCTGATTATTGACGAGATCACCGCACACGCCAGGGGAGCGGTGGAAATTGACCAAGCGGTAGACACTATCTTTGAAATCGGTGGGCAGGATTCCAAGTATATCTATATCGCCAACACATATCCTTTGGATTTTGACATGAACAAGGTGTGTGCGGCGGGAACCGGCAGTTTTCTCCATGAGCTTGCCAACAAGTACGGGATCAATATCGTGGGTGAGTTCCAGGATATCGCGCTCTCATCTGAAACACCGGTCAAACTGGCGGAAAGGTGTACGGTATTCATGGAATCGGACCTGGTTTCCTATCACCAGAAAGGGGTTCCCACCAACGATCTCATGGCAGGGTTGTGCTATGCCATTGTCCACAATTACCTGAACCGTGTGGTTGAAAAACGGAAAATCGGCCAAAAAATCATGTTCCTCGGAGGACCGTCTTTAAATAAAGGGGTCGTGGCGGCGTTTGAAAACGTCTTGGGACGTCGAATTCTGGTCCCCCCGCACCGGGAGGTGCTGGGCGCATATGGGGCGGCGCTGAGTGTAATGGAAAAAATGCGCCGTTCCGCCTATGTGATCCACGGCCCCGGTCCGGAGAATACGGCCGTCAGCGTGGATGAAAAAACGCTTCTGAAAAACCGATGTCGTACGACATTCCGGGGATTTGACAGTGCGATAAATGACCGGATGACATTTACCGAAAAAATCTGTCATGCAGACCCCGACTGTCACAATCAGTGCAAACTGAAAATCTACGATTTTGACGGCCGCCGGAGTGTGTGGGGCGGGGAGTGCGGCCGGTATGAACGGACAATAACCACCGGACCTGAGAAAGAAAACCTGTTCAAAGTCAGGCAGGAAATATGGAGGAAATACCTGAAAGGGATCTGTTTGGAAATCCGGTCCGAACCCTTGCTTCGGGCAGATGATCGACTCACCATAGGAATGCAGAGTGCCCTTTATGGACAGCAGACCGCTGTCTTATGGGCGCATTTTTTTGATCAGCTCGGATTCCGCCTTGTCATTACGCCGCCGACAAACACCCGTATGGCCAAATCCGGAATCGAAACAATGATAGCCGAGACCTGCTACCCGGTGAAAGTGTCCCATGGACATGTCAAAGCCCTGCTTGGAAAAACGCAATATCTGTTCCTGCCCACCATTGTCACCATGCCGACGCCCCAGCCATCGGAAACCGGGTTCTACTGCCCCATGGTACAGAGTAATTCCTACATGGTGCGGGCAGCCCTGGAAATAGACCCGGCAATGATTCTGAAACCGGTCATCCATCTGAGTTACGACCCGGACATACTGGCAATCGAGATTGCCGAGCAGATTCAGTCAAAGCTGCATGTTTCCAGAAAGGCCGTCAAAAAGGCCATCTGCCACGCCCTTGAAAAGCAAAAAGAGTTTGATGAGGAACTTTATCGGGTGGGCGGAAAAATCCTGGACCGGCATGACCCGGATAAACCGATGGTGGTGGTGACGGGCAGGCCGTACAATCTTTACGATGAAAACCTGAACTTGAGACTAGGAAGAAACCTGGCAAGGATTGGTGTAACCGCTCTGCCCATGGATTTTCTGGATGTTTCTTCCGTGGACTTTTCCGATTTTCCTTCCATGTACTGGGGATTGGGTGCCAGGATACTGAGGACCGCCAAGTTCATACAGGCGAATGCGAACTGCTTTGGCCTCCATCTCACCAATTTCGGATGTGGGGCTGACTCTTTTCTGGAACATTTCTACAGGCATATCATGGGGGACAGCCCGTACCTGATCCTCGAATTGGATGAACACAGTGCCGCAGCCGGGGTCATGACCCGATTAGAGGCTTTCAAAAATGTTATCGAAAACGCAATGCAGAAAATGAGGGACAGGACCTTTGAACTGGGCAGCGATTTAAAACTGGCAAACTAGTGTCCTGTCACGCAAGAAATGACGCAAGATTGCGATGTAATTTTGTCTGCCTGGAAGGCGCAACTGAGAGCGCATAGCAACGCTATGTAACCGAAGGAGCAACGCACCAGGCGGACAAAAGGACAAACAAGATGTGTCATTTCTTGCATGACAGGGCACTAGTGCCCATCCATAAATGAAATTCCACAGAACAGGGACGTGGACATGAACCCTGAAACCGTCGTTGATTTCCAATCGCTCAGCAAAAACGTGGGCCGCTTTGCCCTGAAAGAGAAGACCGTCCTGATCCCTGAAATGGCCAGAATCGGGTCTCATCTCATTGCGGCGACATTTCGGGGCTTCGGTATTCATGCAAAAGTCATGGACACATGCACGGGCCTTGATCTCGGGAAGCAATACACTTCCGGCAAAGAATGCTATCCCTGCCAGATCACAATCGGCGATATACTCCATTTTCTCGAAAAAGAACGGGAAAAACAGGGAAAGGCATTTGATCCCGAAAACTATATCTACTTCATGCCCGAAGCGGAAGGTCCATGCCGTTTCGGCATGTACAACAAATACCAGAGGATTGTCCTGGATTCCTTTCCGGATTTCAAACAGGTTCGGATCGGTTCCATTTCAACGGACGACGGGTACTCCCTTGCCGGCATGATCGACAAGGAACGGGTGAGGGACCTCAGAAAAAGTGCTTTTTTCTGTGTTGTGGTCAGCGACGTGCTTGACAGACTGCTCTGGAGGGTCCGGCCTTACGAAAGGGAACCCGGCATGGCCGATGACATGATTGACCGTGCCATGCATACAATGGAAGCCGCTTTTGAAACCTGGGCAGCTGACAAAAATTATGTAAAAATTCTTGACATACTCGAAGAAATCATTGAACAGGGCAAGGCAGTCATTGACAGGAAGATCCCCCCCAAACCGCTTATCGGGATTGTGGGAGAAATCTATCTGAGATCCCATACACAGGCGAACCAGGATCTGATACGGGTCCTCGAAAAACACGGCGCTGAAGTTGTGAATGCCTCGGTTGCGGAATGGGTGAATTTCACGACATATCAGGGGCTGAGGGATGCCAGAAAGAAACTCCGGTTTAACCTGAAACGATTTCGCCCCGCGGCCGTTAGGGAGAATCTGGACCGTATCCTCCGGTTCGGCGGAGAGCTCGAATACCAGCAGTTCAGGCAAAGGCAGGTCTATCACCGCGCGAAATCCATCCTCAACATTTCGGAAGACCACTCGGTCCCGCATCTTGAAGACGTTTTGAAGGAAGATGATTTGTACGGCTTCGATGTCGGCACCGAGGCCTGTCTGAGTATTGCCGGAATCAAAGAATATGCCCGCGAAGGATATAACGGCATTGTCAATGTATACCCGTTCACGTGCATGCCGAGTACGATCACGTCAGCGATTGTCAAACCGCTCATGAACAGCCTAAGGATCCCTTACCTGGATACCCCGTATGATGCGGGTTTTCAGCCGGGAAGGGAAACCGCTATCCGGACGTTCATGTATCAGGCCCATCAACACTTTAGCAGGCACGGTCGAAAGACCCACTGATTCGCTCCTGTTCAATTAGTTCCTGCGCGAGTGCCTATGTGACGTCCCACTTTTCACCGCAGACGGAACGTCAATGGAATTCCGGTTAATAGAGCCATGGATATCGCAAACCGGACAAACGAAAGAGGTTAAACTGAACTATGACGGCAAAAATGCTTATCAATGCGATTGACGAAGAAGAGTACCGGGTAGCCATGATCAAAGATGGGCTGCTCGACGGGTTTTATATTGAAACCACAACTTCAGAGGAAAAGATCGGGAATATCTACAAAGGGGTGGTGCAGCAGATTGAACCGAGCCTGCAGGCCTGTTTTGTCGATTTCGGGACCGGTAAGAACGGTTTCCTCCAGGCCAGTGAAATTCACCCGGAGTACTATCAAAGCACAGCCGATTACAAGAAGGACGGTTCTGTTCCGCCTATCGAAAAAATACTGAAGAAAGGACAGGAACTCCTGGTTCAGGTCAGAAAAGAAATGCCCGGCCGTAAGGGCGCCCAATTGACCACATACCTTTCCTTCGCATCCAGGTACCTGATTCTGATGCCCGGCGGTACGGGCGGCATATCCAGAAAAATCGTGGACGAAGAGGAAAGACTTCGGCTCAAATCCATCATGAGCAAGTTCAAACTCCCTGAGGGGGTTGGCTATATTGTCCGGACAGCGGCTGAAAAAACGAGCAAGAAGGAGCTTTCCAGAGACCTGAACCGACTGTTGAGGATGTGGAAAAATATCAAGCAGAATGTCAAAAACGCGGCACCGCTCACCCTGATCCACAAGGAACAGGACATCTGTCTGCGAACCCTTCGGGATTATTTTACAAGCGAGGTCACCGAGGTCCTTGTCGATGACAGGGAAACATTCACTAAAGTGAAGGACTACATGAAGATTATCTCCCCCAGGCACCAGAGAAGAGTCAAACTGTACAAGGGGGACAAGCCCATCTTTGCCCATTATGAGATTGAAAAGCAGATTGAGACCATCTACGGCAGCAGGGTGCCGCTCAAATCAGGCGGATCCATTGTGATTGAACCCACTGAAGCCCTGATTGCGATTGACGTGAATTCGGGACGGGGAAGAGGCGCGAAGGATGTGGAAAGCACGGCCTTCAATACGAATCTCGATGCCGCGAAGGAAATCGCCCGCCAGCTTCGTCTCAGGGACATGGGG